>JBEICW010000090.1:0-9351 GCA_040383785.1 Ignavibacteria bacterium
ATATAAGGAATATCCAAATACAACTAATTTATTGGAAAGTAAAGAATTAGAACTCAATGGTAAAAAGATTTGGGCATATACTTATTATGACTTTGTAACAAGTCAGTTTAACCTTGATGTGATTGATATTGATGAAAGAAAAGTTTATAATATTTTTAGTAGTCAATTAACCCAAGACCAAATAGATAGCATAGATTATATAGGTTTCGATGCAGCAAAAGAAAAGTTCTATCTTACTTTTTTTAATACTTTATTGGTCAGTAGCAATATTTTTGAAGGTAATATCAAGTGGGAAACTTTTAATTATCCAAATAATGGTAAGGTAAATAAAAAATTCCAAATATTTGATAAAACTATCTTTGCACGTTACGAAGATGACAAAAATGAAGATAATGTCTATTGGATTAATGGAATTGAGATGGTCGGCGACCCAACAAGTGTAGAAAACAATATAGAAGAAGTTTCCTATCTTTACACTCTACCACCTTACCCAAACCCAACTGTGAGCGAAGTAACAGCGAAGTTTTATTGGGATAGTAGAATAGATATAGATAACTCCGAGATAGCAGTATTTGACATCACAGGCAACAAAGTTTCTGGCAAAGAAAGTCTAACATTAGAAAAACTAAACGACTGGAGTGGCAACATAAAATGGAATTGTGCGGGCGTCCCAAAAGGCACATACCTAATCAAAATCCAGCACGGAAATAATACCAAAACTGTGAAAGTGGTAGTGAATTAAAAATAATATCTATCTTTTATTTACCATTTCACAAATTTAGTAAAAAAGTGAAAAATCTCAATATCCTAAATATATAAAAGAACTAATCTTGTTCATTTTTATAGTTATGTGTTTTGAGATCAAAATAATATTATTCTTACTTTTTAAAATAGTTTGAAATTGCTACCAATTCTATAGACCCATCTAGACAACGTTCTTCAACTAAAACATTAACACCTGGAGCAAATTCCCACTCCTCGTCTTCTTTGTCATAAATTTCATTACCTTAAACTTTGAATATAATATTATCTTTTGTAAAAGAAATAACTGGTCGTTAAGCCACAGACCCTTCGTTTAATAATTGCACGTAAATAATTTTCTCACTTTTTAATTCCATTTAAACCACTCACCTCCATCTTGTAATAGTTCATTTGTAATATAATTTATAACACCATTTTCTTTCCATTTTTTTCATCTAAAACTTTTGTAGAAATTATTTTATTAACTATTTAAATATTCAGTAACTTTAATTCTGCAATTCAATAAAAAAAACAAATAAATCAGGAAATAATACTTTATTTTTGTATAAATTTAAAAATACAAAATGAGAAAATGGATAAATTTATTTTTTTTGATAGAGATGGGGTTGTAAATAAAAGATTAGTAGGGGATTATGTAAAATCTATCGAAGAATTTGAATTTTCTGATGGATTTTTTGGGTTATTTAAGTCTATAAATGAAAAAGGATATAAAACTGCACTCATTACTAATCAACAAGGAGTGAATAAGGGCATAATGACGGAAAATGAATTAGAAATAGTTCATACTTTTATGCAAAGCGAATTGATTAAAAATACTGGATTTGGTTTTGACTATATTAAATTTTCAACAGATTTGGATAAAACAAATAGCCCAAGACGCAAGCCAGCATTGGGTATGTTTATAGAAGTAATCGAAGAGCATAAAGCATTAAATAAGATAGACATAGAAAATTCATATATGATAGGGGATTCAATAACTGATATTCTTCCTGCTAATATAATAGGACTAAATACAGTGTTTATTGGTAGTAATGAAGAATTTGAAAAACAAAAAACTTTGAAATATGATAAGCTAAAAAGTGAAGTAGAGTTTATATTTTCCTTATCTGAAAATATGAAATTTATTAAGAATAACACGGTTGACAAAAATATAGAAAAAAATATTTTTCAACACAATTATATTTTTGAATCTATTTCGTCTATAAATAACATTGTTAGTTTAATTTTCAAATAAATTTTAGTGATGGTATAACAGGCCCACTTGTCTGTTAAATTTTTTAAGTTTATGTAAAGTCAATAAACTGATTTTTCTAGCAGGACTTTCTAATGCACAATTTTTATTTTGGGGTAAAAGTTTTGCGACCCCACCCTCAAAACCCATGCATTGCATGGTGTATGAAAAAGATGGGAAAAATGCAAATTATAGAAATATTAGTATATTTAAAAAATAGAAACTCAAATTATATAGGTTAAAATAAATGTCTTCAAACTTAAGTTCTAATGATGCTTTAGATTATCATCAATATCCCCAACCAGGGAAAATCGAAGTTATTCCTACAAAACCATTTGTAACACAAAGAGATTTGTCATTGGCATATACTCCAGGTGTTGCTGTACCTTGCTTAGAGATAGAAAAAGATAAAAGCAAAGTATATGACTACACATCCAAAGGAAATTTAGTTGCAGTAATTAGTAATGGTACTGCAGTATTGGGTTTGGGCGATATCGGTCCTGAAGCCAGCAAGCCAGTAATGGAAGGGAAAGCTGGTTTATTCAAAGTATTTGCAGATATTAATGTATTTGATATCGAGTTAAACTCCAAAGACCCAGAAGAAATAGTTAGAGTCTGTGAGGTAATGGCACCTACTTTTGGTGGAATTAATTTGGAAGATATCAAAAGCCCTGAATGTTTTTATATTGAAAAAGAATTACAACGCAGATTAGATATCCCAGTATTTCATGATGACCAACACGGAACTGCAATTATTAGTGGTGCAGCCTTAGTTAATGCTGTAGAAATTGCAGGTAAAAAAATTGATGAAGTAGTAATGGTAGTTAATGGTGCTGGAGCTGCGGCTTTGGCTTGTGCATTATTTTATTTAGCACTTGGTGTCAAAAAAGAAAATGTATATATGTGCGACACAAAAGGAGTGATTTTCAAAGGTCGTACAGAATTAATGAATGAATTTAAAGAGGAATTTGCTTTAGAAACAGACAAAAGAACTTTATCAGAAGCATTAACAGGTGCTGATGTTTTTGTTGGTTTATCTGTAGGAAATGTACTTACTCAAGATATGGTTAGATTAATGGCAAAAGACCCTATTGTATTTGCAATGGCTAATCCAGATCCTGAAATTACTTATCCTGAGGCTTTAGCGGCTCGCGAAGATATAATTATGGCAACAGGTCGCTCGGATTATCCTAATCAAGTTAATAATGTACTTGGTTTCCCTTTTATATTTAGAGGTGCATTAGACGTACATGCTAAATCAATCAACTTGGAAATGAAAGTAGCAGCAGCCAAAGCTATCGCTAAATTAGCAAAAGAAGAAGTGCCTGAAAGTGTAAAAAGAGCTTATGGTGTAAAAGAATTGATTTTTGGTAGAGATTATATCATTCCTAAACCTTTTGACCAAAGAGTACTTACTTATGTGGCACCAGCAGTAGCAAAAGCTGCAATGGAAACTGGTGTGGCTCGTAAAGAAATTTTGGACTTTGATGAATATAGACAACAATTAGATATTAGAATGGGAAGAGCTCGCTCGTTTATGCCATTAATTTACAAAAAAGCAAAAGGGAATCCCAAAAGAGTTGTTTTGGCAGAGGGTGAAAACTCAAAAATTATCAAAGCAGCTCAAGTGATGGTAGAAGAAGGAATAGCTTCTCCAATTTTGATTGGAAATACAAATATCATCAAAGCTATTGCTGAAGATTATAGATATAATTTGAAAGGGATCGAAATTATCAATCCACATACTTATCAGGATACCTTATTTTTTGCGGAAGAGTTATTTAAAATTCGTCAACGTAAAGGTATGACTATGGTTGAGGCAAAAGAGCAAATTTTAGATAATAAAAATAGCTTTGCATCAATAATGGTAAAAAATAAAATTGCTGATGTAATGCTAACTGGTTTGACAACTAACTATTCAAAAGCTTTAAAACCAGTAATTGAAGTAATTGGCAAAGATAAAAATTATAATACTGTTTCTGGTTTGTATATAGTATCTACCAAATCTAAAACTTATTTCTTATCTGATACTACAGTAAATATTGACCCAACTCCTGAATTTATTGCTGATATTGCAATTCAAGCATCAAAATTTGCAATGAATTTTGATATTGAGCCAAGAGTTGCTTTATTATCTTATAGTAATTTTGGTTCAGCAAAAGGTGCATCTCCAGACAAAATGAGAAAGGCACTTGAAATAATCAAACAAAAAGCACCAGAATTGATGGTAGATGGCGAAATGCAAGCAGATACTGCGGTTTCGCGTGATATAATAGAAGAAGAATTTCCATTTAGCAATTTATCTAAATCTGCTAATGTATTGATATTCCCTAACTTAGATGCATCTAATATTGCATATAAATTACTAAATAAATTAGGTAATACTAATATAATTGGACCAGTATTATTAGGTACTGCAAGTCCTGTACATATTTTACAATATGGCTCTGATTTAAAGGAAATCATTGATATGACTGCAATTGCGGTGGTAGATGCTCAAGATAGAGAATGATTTGGGAATTTGAAATTGAAATGAAAGTTCTATTAAATTTATCAATAAGTCAGTTATTTATTCTGACTTATTGATAAATCTTTTTTTTAACTTGTCTTTTTAATTTTATTTCTTAACGGTGTTTCAAATAGTTTAAAACTTAAAATTGAAACAAGTAAAAGAACTAATAATGGGACTAAGAACAAAATATATTCATTATTTAGATTGTATCTTAATAAGTATATAACCGTCCATTTATAAATTGGAACTTGGAGTATGTAAAACCCAAAACTAATTTCACCTGCATATTCTAAAGTTTTGTTTGAGAATATTCTGCTTACCCAACCATTATTTGTAGATAACATTAATATAAATGGTATAAACATCAATGAATATAGTCCATTATGTGGATTAAAGAATGTATTAAATCCAAATGCAAAAGTACATAATACTAAAAACATAATTATTTGCCAATCATTATTTGTTTTAGTGTCTTTGAAATACTTTAGGTAAATCAAACCTGTTACATTACCCAAAATGAATTGATTGACATGCATTAATGGGAAATAATACATCAAATCAAAAAATTTACTTCCAAAACCAGGGTTAAGTTCAGATTTAGCAAAATAATTAAATATGATTTGAGTAATAACCCAGAACAAAATACTTACAATCAGCAACTTTTTATAATCTATAAACTTATATATCTTATTAAAAAGAAAAGGAAAGGATAAATAAAAGAACATTTCAACACTAATTGACCAACCAGGGTAATTAATGGATAATGCACTTCCAGGTACCCAAGCTTGTAGAGCAAATATATGAAGAATCACATCAGTAAAAAGAAAATCTTTTGAGTAAGTAATCATATACCAAATTATCAAAACCATTGCTAAATAATAAACAGGTAATATTCTTGCTATACGATTTTTAATATAAAGTCCAAAATTGATATCACCTTTGCCTGAATAAGCAATTATCATTACAAAACCGGAAAGTACATAAAAGTAACTTACACCAATATTTGCTTGTTTAACTAAAAATGATAAGTATTCAGAATTAAATGGGAATAAATTTATTCCAAAATGGTAAACAATAATAGAAAGGGCTGCTACAAATCTTGTAAATGTTAATTGAGTGATTTTCATACTATGAGTAAATTTCCTTTTTAAATCCTTGTTTAAATTTGCTTATTCTTTTCTATTTCTTTTAATAATACATATTTCATAAAAGTATAATAAAATGTACTAAATCCAGCAACAAATCCAGCGAAACCATCTAAAAAGCCTTTACGAATTATATATAATCTGAGAAAAGCATAAATTGGGTTAATAATTAAATTCAAATAACTGAATTTTTTTCTTCTATTAAAATAATCCAAGGCAGATAATTTAGCATAATTTAAAGTTTTTTCAAAGTGGTTTTCAATATTTTTATAAGAGTAATGAATTAGATGATTTTCAAATGTAATATAGTTAATCTTACCTACATCTGCAAAATCTAAAGTTTCGTGAACAAAATCACCTTTCCAAATTGGACATGAAATTCTACTAACTAATCTTGTTTTAATATCTGGATACCAAGAGTAATTTAGCAATTTGCCAAGATAAAAAGTTTTACGTTTAATATCATAAGCATTTAAAAAGTTGTCTTCTAAACAGACTGATTTTATCTCATTTACTAATTCTGGGGTAAGCACTTCGTCTGCATCTAAAAATAAAATCCAATCACCAGTTGCTTTGCTAAGACCAAAGTTCTTTTGATCAGCATAACCTCTCCATTGATTAAAATAAAACTTGTCTGTATAACGTTTAGCAATTTCTTCAGTCAAGTCATTTGAACCAGAGTCTATTATTAAAATTTCATTTACAAGTTCTAAACTCTTAATATTATTTATATTTAAAAGCATTACACTATCTAAAGTTCTCTTTAGATTGTATTCTTCATTTAATGTAATTATAATAATACTTATTTTCATTATTTTTTAATTCAAGATACTGAATTTAGAGTTTTAAATTTCTAATAATAAATTAATTTATATCTTTTCAAGTTCGTACTTTGTGATTTCACTTACAACATCACCAGTGTGAAAAGTTGTAGCAGGTTCAAAAAGCATAATCCAAACTTCATCATTTGCAATTGGCTTATGTTCTATGCCTCTTGGAACAATAAAAAATTCATTTTCATTAATAATTATAGTTTTGATTTCTTGATTTTCATCTATAATTCTTGGTTTGTTTTTAATTTCAATAATTAAATTACCTTTTACAACAAAAAACATTTCATCTTCGTTTTCGTGAGTATGCCAAACAAATTCGCCTTGTAATTTTGCTAATTTAACTTGCTGCCCATTTAATTCACCCACAATTTTTGGGGTCCAATACTCATTAAATAAACTAAATTTCTCCATTAAATTGACTGAGTTCATAATTAATAATATTAGATTAAATGGCAAAAATATACTTTTTAGTTTTTTATAAATCTAATTTACTTACAATCAAGAACACAAATATTTTGCTTAAATTTATTTAAATTCCAAGTTTGTGCATAAACAGTACCTCTTCCTCTAACTTTAGTTATAACTCCTTCTTTTTGAAGAATTGAAACTGCATTACGAAGTGGCAAACCGATTACATTATGTTTAAATACTTTCTTTTGACTTGAATTTTGATTATTTGTAATATTTAAACTGTTATTTGTATTTTCACTATTATTAGATTTATCTTCATTTGCTAATGATTCATCTTGAGTTTTACTTATTGTGATGTTAATTCTTGTACCATAAGGTACTTTACTGCCACTTTTAGGGAATTGCTCAAAAACAAATCCATCAGTAGAAGAAGTACCTAATTTAAGTCCTAAAACATCTAATTTATCCATTGCATCAGTTACCTTCATACCAGAAATGTTTGGTACTAGCAAACTATCAGTAATTTTTAAAGAATCAAGTTTTTTATCAATAATTATTTTTTCTTGAGTTCTATATTTTGCAAAATCTGGATACATATTCATAATTCTAACAGCAATATCTTTGAAAATAGGAGCAGAGTTTGAACCACCATAAATACTAAATGACGGTCTATCTACTACAACAATAACAGCTATTTGAGGGTCTTCTGCTGGATAAAAGCCAACAAAAGAAGCATTATAATTTTGTTTTGAATAAACTCCATTTACTAATTGTTGTGATGTTCCCGTTTTGCCTGCAACTCTCATACCTTGAATTCTTGCTGCTTTACCCGAGCCACTATCCACAACTGCAACTAATAAGTCTGTTACTTTACGAGCAATAGTATCGGTAATAACTCTACGAATAGTTTCAGGTCTGACATAAGTAATGACTTCACCATTATTATTAAAGATTTTTTTCATAAAATATGGTTTCATCATTACACCGTCATTAGCTAATGTAGCATAAGAATTTACCATTTGCAAAGCTGTGGCAGAAAGTCCATAACCGTGACCCATGTATCTTTTGGAACCATGATGAAATTCTGAAGGTTTTTGTATGCGACCTTTTACTTCACCAGGGAAGTCAATTCCTGTAAGAATACCAAAGCCAAAATTTCTAAGATATGCATAAAATTTATTATCTTCAATTCTATTAGCAAGGTTTGCAAAAACAATATTACTTGATTGTTCCATTGCTTTTTTGAATGGTACACGACCGATTCCATGGACATCACGTATGGTATAACCTTTAAATTTTGCAGTTCCACCCAAACCATCTACCATTGTATTTGGTTCAATCAAACCTTCTTGCATTGCGGAAGCAGCAGTTATCATTTTAAATGTAGATCCTGGTTCGTAAATATCTGTAATACCTCTATTACGCATTCCATCTTGTGAATTTTTATCGATTTTCTTTGGATCAAAAGTAGGGTAAGATGCCATTGCTAATACTTCGCCTGTTTGAGGTTTGATTGCAATAACAGTACCTGCTGCTGCACCAGACCTTTCCATACCCATAGCTAATTCATGCTCAATAATCCTTTGCATATCTATATCAATACTTAATTGAATAGAATTTCCGTGAATTGCAGGTACGATAGGGTGGTCAGCTGAAACTCTTAAATTGCCAAGTGCATCTCTGTATGATTTCAAAAAACCATTTTTACCATTTAATAGCGAATCGTATAATAATTCTATTCCACTTTGCCCTTTATTTAGATAATTTGTAACACCTATAATTTGAACGCCTACATTACCATAGGGTAATGACCTTTTGGGTTCTTCTAATATTATAAGTCCTTTATCATCTAAAGCTTTAAGTGCATTAATTTTTTCGTAATCAATTCCTCTTGCAATTTTTATAAAACTACGCTTAGCATTATGTATTTTATTGTAAATATCATTATAACTAACACCTAAAATTTTAGACAAATTACGACATAGTAATTTTTTGTCCTCAATTATCTTTGGGTCAGCAGCAATGGTTAATGATTTTATAGTAGTAGCTAAGATTTTACCGTTTCTATCGTAAACATTACCTCTTTCAGCACTTAAAATAAGCTCAGTTTGATGCTGTTTTGCTGCTTTTTCAGCATATACTTCTCTATCAATTACCTGTATTTTAAACAATTTATAAGATACAGCTACAAACCCAAAAAAAATAATTGAAGAAACTAAATATAACTTCCAAATTTTTTTTGATTTATACTCAACTGACCGATTACTCTTTTGGGTAAAAAAAATTACTATATTTTCTTTAATATTAGACATGATTTTATATTTTTTTTTATTTAAATTTTAAAATGAATCGAGGTAATCTATTATTTTTGAATTGTATTTTTGATATAAAATGGGGCTTCAGTTGCTTTTTGAAATCCCATACTTTCAGTTGCAATTTTATTAATTCTTTCAGGTG
>JBEICW010000091.1:0-9320 GCA_040383785.1 Ignavibacteria bacterium
AAATAACTTAGAATCCACAAATTCAAGCAACTACTCAACTGATAATTATGCAGTTAATGAGTGGAATAATTGTTTGAAATTTATAGCTGATAATGTTTCACCACAAGTATATAAAACTTGGTTCAGTTCACTTAAAGCAATTAAATTCGAAAATCAAGAATTAACACTTCAAGTGCCTGGTCAGTTTATATTCGAATGGATTGAAGAACATTATTATCATTTAATACAAAAAACTATAACTAAGTTCTTTGGGGAAGGAACTAACTTGTTATATGATGTAGTGGTTGCAAAAAACAATGATGATAGTTTGGAAAGTAGAACAGTAAAAATTTCTGCTTTTTCTAAACAACCAAGTATTAAAGTTAGTGAAACAACAGAAAAATTCATTACAAACTTAAATCCAAAATATTCATTTGATAGTTTTGTAGTTGGAGATAATAATCAATTAGCTTGCTCGGCCGCTAAAGCAGTAGCAAAAGCTCCAGGTGCAACTAAATTTAATCCATTATTTATATATGGACATACAGGATTAGGAAAAACTCACTTAGTTCAATCAATTGGTAATACAATTATTAGTCACAATCCTAATTCTAAGGTTTTTTATACAAATGGTGATAAATTTTATGCAGATTACGTAAATGCAATTATGAATCATAGTCAAGTGAAATTTTCGACTGACTTACAAAAAGTTGATGTTTTAATTATTGATGATATTCAGTTTTTGACTGGAAAAGAAAAAACTTTAGAACATTTTTTCCATTTATTTAATGAATTACATCAATATGGCAAACAAATTATCATAACTTCTGATAAAGCACCTGTAGAACTAAATGGAATTGATGAAAGATTGATTTCACGTTTCAAATGGGGATTGACTGTAGATATACAAAAGCCAGACTTAGAAACTAAAGTAGCAATACTTAAAAAGAAATGTTTGGAAGATGGATTAGATATTCCAAGTGATATATTAGAATATATCGCAGAAAATATCACTACAAGCGTAAGAGAATTAGAAGGTGCATTAATTAGAATAATTGCAGGTGTTACTTTAGATAGAAAAGAATTAAATATTAATTTAGCAAAAGAAGTGGTATTAGGATATAATAAATTCGAGCCAAAGCCAGCAACAATTGAATTTGTAAAAGAAACTGTTTCAGACTATTACAAAATCCCAATTGAATTAATAGAATCATCTACAAGAAAACAAGAAATTGCTCTTGCAAGACAAATGTCTATGTATTTAACTAAAAAATTCACTAAGTTATCATTAAAAGCAATAGGTGCAGGTTTTGGCAATAGAGACCACTCTACTGTATTGCACTCTTGTACAACGATTGATAATTATTTGGATACAGACAAAAAGGTAAAAGCAGATTTTGAAAATTTGGTAAATTACATCAAAAAGAATGCAATAATTAACAATTAATTATTAAAATGAATTGATAAAAAATTACAATAAAATTGGGATAGGTTTCGCGACCTGTCCCTTTTGTTGTTTTGGGGTAGGCTGGGACGGTTCGCCCAATTTCTTTTTCTTTAATGTAAAGTCAAGGCACTGCCTTGACTCGCAGGACTTTCTAAATCACAATACTATCTCGGGCAAAAGTTCTTTGAAGAGGGTCAGGGAAACCCAGCCCCTACTCAAAGAAAAAAAACAGGTAAAAATCTTGAAAAATCGTGAAGTTTTTTTGCTACCTCTAAATATCAAATATCAAAAATATTGCCTTTGTTTAGCAAATTATTGGGGTCAAAAGTTAGTTTTATCTTTTTCATTTTTTTGATGTAATTCTCATTATACATCATTTTGAAATACTTTTTCTTTAGCTTGCCAATGCCGTGTTCTGCTGAAACTGTGCCACCTAATTCTATTGTTTTTTGCATTAACTTCTCGTAAAAATCAAGAGCAATTAACTTTTCATTTTCATCTTTACCAAATAAATTGATATGTAAATGATTATTACCAATATGCCCAAAAGTGATTGCATAGATACCAATTTTAGAGAGGTTTTCTTTCATAAATTGATAATATTCTCTGAAATATTTATCTTCTACTGCCGAATCAGTTCCAATTTTGACAAAATTACTCTTCGCCAAGTTCTCGTAAATCTGCAACGGCAAATAATGTCTAAATTCCTTCATTTCATTATGTTGTTTTTCATCAATTGCTACCCAAGTATAGTCACTCAAAGTGGAATATTCTTGAACTAATTCATACCATTTTTCAAGCAAATCATCTATATTTTCTGCATTTTTATCATCAATTATTTCTACTTCTTGTTCTAACCAAATTGCAAATTTTGCTTCTTTTGGAATTGAGTACTTCTCACTGATTATTTTTAGTGCATTTGTATCAAAATACTCAATTAAACGTGTTTCTAAATTAATGGTGTTCTCTTTATTATTATCATAATTTTTGAATGATTTAATTCTTTCTACAAAATCTAATAATTTACTATCATCTTCAAAATACACAATCAATCCAATCAATTTTTGTGGTATTTTTTTGAATAATACTTTTGCTTGAGTAGTTATACCCAAAGTTCCTTCTGCACCAATAAAAAGGTCAATTGCGTGCATTTCGGATTTGATAAAATAACCGGCAGCATTTTTAGTATTTGGACTTGGCAAGTCAAATGTTTTTAATTTGTAATTATTATATTTGGTATTGATATTTAAAATGTTATTATTTGAGTTTTGGGACAAATCTTCTCTATCCAAATAAATTTCATCACCATTGGCTAAAACTACATTCATGGCTTGTATATAATTGCGAATAGCACCATACTTATAGGTGCGAGAGCCAGAGGAATTACAAGCAATATTACCACCTAGAGCGCTATTGTATTCTGTTGGGTTTGGTGGCAGATAATAACCCTTAGTTTCGAGAAAATCATTTAATTCCCGCCATCTTATTCCAACACCACAAACGATATAATTTTCAGCTTCATTAAATACTAAAATCTGATTGAATTTTTCTAAAGAGATTATTACTCCTGCATTTGGAACGCGCGAGCCTGTAAGTCCGGTGCCTGAACCAGCTATTGTAAAGGGAATTTCTTCTGAATTTAAATTTCTTACTAATTCTATTAGGTCTTCAATATTTTCGGGAATGTATAATACATCAGCGATGCCCCTGAATCCAGAGGCATCGCTTAAATAATCTTGAAAATATTCTAATTCTTTTTTAATTACCATTATCTTTAAGATTTATCTATTAATAATTACTTTATCTGTAATAATATTCATTCCATCATTGATTACAACAAAATAAACACCTGTTTTGAGATTAGAAATGTCAATCAAATTTGAATTAGATAAATTATTTGTTATCACAAAATTGCTACTAATTGAATTATTACCTAATAAATCAACAATTGAAATTGATAAATTTATTGAGTTGGTATTGTTAGATAGATAACTTAGTTCTAAATTTTCATTATTATTATTTGTAATTTGAATTTCAGGTAATTGATTATTTACAATATCATTTTCAACGCTTGTTACTTCTCCACCAAAAGCCGAAATATCAATTTTTTTTGTTGTATTGACTTTATCATTTGAGTAAACTAATAGTGAAGTAGCTTTGTCACCATTTGACTTTGGTTTGAATGTAATATAAACTTCCAAACTATCACCTTCCTCCATATTTAAGCCATTAGTTGGGATTTCTGGAATAGTTTTTTGAATTGAAAATCCTTTGAAACTTGATAATAGTACTTCAATTTTAGTTATTTTTAATCCGCGTTTGTTTTCAGGCTTGATAACCACTTTGCGAGTAAATTCTTCACCAACTTTAACCGTTCCAAATTTCATTAAATTTTCTGAAACTGCTATTGTAGGCTGAACAGAAACCGTAAAATGATGAATAAAAGTATTTCCAAAATCAGAATTAAAGTTCAATACACTTGTTACATTATTATTCAATATTTTGAAATTACCAGCATAGAAGCCATTGTTTGAACCATCATTATTACGTGCTAAAATCCAAAAATACAATCCATAACCTAATTGATTTTCTAATGTTAGTTCATAACAACCATCTTCTAAAATTAAGTCATTTGAATATTTTTTACGATTTTCATTTGCATTTAAATTAAATACCACATCTCCATTTTGATTTTTGATTTGGTATCTGTAAGGTGCAGTATTCGAACCCAAAATATCATAATTATTTGTAGTAAGTTCAAAAGTTAAATTATTGTAATATTCTGGTACATAAGAATAATTTGAATAACCTAAGTTATTTACAGGATATTCATCTGTTTGTCCGTTCGGATTTTTCAATTCTACCACAAATTCATTATTTGGATTAGTGCCCATTTCAAATGGTGGTAATACAACCCAAGTAGTATCTCCGAATTTTAGATTTCCTGTCCAATTATAAGTAGATTTTGAACCTAATTTATCACCATATTCAATAACTAATGAAGTCAAATTAGCACTTCCACTATTTCTAAATACCACTGTAGGTTGATTACAAACTGGATTTAATCTTTGATAAATTTGTTTTTTACTTGGTCTAATTATATCATACATTTCTGCATTATTAGTAAAATTTTTATCTCCATAAGTAATTACGTAACTATTAATTAACCATCTTGGGTCTTGATTACTACCATTATTGTAAGGAGTATTGTAAAATTCCATATCCCAATCAACTGTAAATGTTTTATTAGTTATGTAATCTGTAATATCAACATCATAAGGAGCTACTTCAGCACCTGGGCACCAGTTTGTTCTGTCAATTAACCAAGTACCACCTTGTGGGAATACAGGATTATCACCACATTCTCTCCAAACGAACGTTTTATATTTTTGTTCGCCATTGATTTTTAAATATCCTTCTTTACGGCAAAATTCAGCACAGTTATCGCTATTTCCACCAAAACCGTGTCCAGTTTGAATGTGTTTGTATTTAGCATTAGTTTCATTTTCATTTAAAGATATTTCAATTCCATCAATTTGTTTCTCGAAGTTACCATTGTAAGTAACCCACTTTTGCCATAATGGAATTAATCTTTTTACTTCACGAGCAGGAGTACCATCTACAAAATCAAAAGTAAGTTCCAAATCTTCTTGTCCGTTCGGTGCATCTAAAAATACTTTACCATTGAGCATTGAGGCAAAATCTGTAACTTCTTGAGTCCATGTAAATCCACTTCCCAAATCTAACCCATTACCATAAGGAGTGATATATCTGAATAATTCAACACTTTCAGCATAAGTAACTTTATCATTATAATCAACTTTAGTTGAAGTTAAAGTAAGTTTGTTGTCATTACCAACTAATGCCGAATCTAAATTACCTGAATTTACAAAATATCTATAACTTGGTTTGTAAACCATTTTAGAATCAGTGCGAGTACTCAAATTTACAGGGTCAGAATAAAATTCTAATAAAGTAGATTTTTTTACAGTTGAATCTAATGTTAGATTACCACCGTCAAATTTAAAGCTATAATTATATGTAGGATTTTCTGAATATTCAAATGTTTTTACTACAGCACTATCTACCCTAAAACTTGGGGCATAATAAGTTCTTATAAAAACATGAGCCAAATAATCCCACTCACCGCAAGGTTTGCCTGGAGGACAACGTAATTTGTAATTTAAATAAATCTTCTCGAATTTAGATGGGTCGGCAGGGAAAGTAAACCAACCAGTTCGTGGAGCAAGAAAGTCAATAGTTCTAACTTTAGTCGTGTCGCCATTTGCTGCTTTTGAAATTGAAACAGCCGAAAATGATATAATGCAGAGCAAAATTAGCCCTGAAAGAAAATTTTGTATATATTTATTCATATAGGTATTTATAGTTAAAAGTTAATAAGCTTGGTTTTAAATTTATTTTAAAGCATTTATTTATAAACAATAAACAAACATAACAAAAATAAATGATTTAGACTAATGATTTTTATCAAAATTTATTAAAAATGTAATTTATATAAGACAAAATCGTTAAATTTGAAAAAATCAATTTGTAAGTTTAGAAATCATTTTTTTATATAATTTTTATAGGATAAATTATGAAGTCATTTGATATGAAATCTTTCAGTTATACAATTGTATTAGGATTAATTCTTAATGTAATTTTTCTATTATTAACTGGTAATAGTTATGAAGACCCATTTTTGCCAATTCTGGGTATGTTGTCAATTTTTATGATCACAGGTGCACTAATTGGTATCAAATCAAAAGATATTACTATTATTGAGCCGGGCTTAGGTTCAATTTTAGTTTCGCTAATATTGTTTATTCTATTACCAATTTTGAAATTAGAAACATTTGAGAATATTTCTGAATCAGATTGGATAATTGTAATGATGAATAATGTTATAATGACATTTGTAGGAGCTTGGTTGGGTGAAAAGTTGCACGCTGGATATTTTGGAAACGAAATGCACTTTGGCATATCATCAAACGACAAAGTTCAAAATGATACAAATAACCTTTCGTGGGGTTGGGTTATGGCAGGAACAGTATTGGGCTTGATACTAAGTATGATTGTGGTAAATATATTCGGTTTGATTCTGAACGTAAGCATAATGTTGCTATTTATACTTTCTGGAATTGCCTTTGTAATAACTGGACTTGCTATTGGTAGATTATCACCAGGGGTAACTATCCGTGAAGCTGGTATTGCAGGATTTTTAGTAATGACAATTGACTTAAATATTTTTAGAGCAACTCACGATGAAATCCCAATTAATTACCTTGTCGGCTCATTGGTTGGTGCTTTTATTCTTACATATATTGGTGGTCATTTCGGAGAAAAAATGCAAGCAACAAATGATAAAAAAGTAGCAAATGTAAAAAAATAAAATATTATAATTAATAAAAGAAAATAAATAGAGAATATGATAGATATAGGTTTAATCAGAGAACAAAAAATATTAATTTCAATTGTAGGACCTACAGGCTCTGGTAAATCTAATTTAGCAATGGAATTAGCTAAAACCGAAAAAATTGAAATTATTTCTGCTGACTCAAGGCAGATTTACAAATATATGGATATCGGTACAGCAAAACCTACAAAAGATGAACTGAAAATGGTCAAACATCATTTCATAAGTCAAGTAGAACCTGATGAATATTACTCTGCTGGGCAATTTGAAGAGGAAGCTGATATAATTTATAATGATATATTAAATAGAGGCAAAATTCCAGTATTGGTTGGCGGTTCGGGGCTTTATATCAATGCTATGGTAAATGGAATTTTTGATGAAGATGATGTATTTGAAAAAAATAACATATTGAAACTAACCAAAGAAGAACTGAAACTAAAGCGTGAAAAAATCAAAAAAGAATTAATAGATAGACATACAAGATATGGAATTTATGACTTGTATTTTGAATTAGAAAAAGTAGATAGAAAATCTGCTGAAAAATATAATGACAAAAATCCAGTTAGAGTTATTAGAGCTTTGGAATTTTTCCATTTATTTGGGCAACCACTTTCTAAATATCATCAAAATGAAATCAAAACTAATGAAAAAGATAAATATAAAGCTATTTATTTTCAGGTTGATATAGATAGAGAAACTCTATATGATAGGATAAATAGAAGAGTTGATGTTATGATGGAAGAGGGCTGGATAGATGAGGTAAAATACATTTTAGAAATGGGTTTTGATTACAAATTAAACTCATTAAATACTGTTGGTTATAAAGAAATTATTGACTATTTAGACGAGGATTCTCACTTTTATAAAGATACTCACTATATGGAAGATAAAATCAAGCAAAAAACTCGAAACTATGCCAAAAGACAAGTTACGTGGTTCAAAAAATACGCAGAACCATCTTATTATGTAAAAAATGTAAACGAATTAAATGAAATGTTGGTTAAACTAATCAAATAAAA
Source organism: Ignavibacteria bacterium (assembly GCA_040383785.1). Taxonomy (GTDB): domain Bacteria; phylum Bacteroidota; class Ignavibacteria; order Kapaibacteriales; family UBA2268; genus JBDNHS01. The sequence goes on from JBEICW010000091.1 coordinate 7,862, forward strand.
ATATATCTACAAAAACAAACAAAAAACTAAAAAATTAAAATTAGAATTTAAGGTCAAGTATGCCTATAATGCCTGTTTATAACTGTTTTAATCCAGTATTAAGACAAAAAACCAAAAAAATTGAAAATATAGATGATAAGTTAATTGAAATAATTAATGATATGTTCGAAACAATGTATAATGCCGATGGAATTGGATTAGCTGCTAATCAAGTCGGATTAGATATTTCGTTATTTGTGATGGATTCGGCAGCCAAATCAGACGATGATAGCAATTACTACCCAATTGTATTGATAAATCCAGAGATAATTTCCTCATCTGAAGAAAAATCGTTTTACCAAGAGGGATGTTTGAGTATTCCCAAAGTTTATGAAGATGTAGAAAGACCAAAAGAAATTGAAGTTAAGTATTACGACCAAAATATGAAGGAAGTAATAACTACACTCAATGCCTTACAAGCAAGGATTTTTCAACATGAATTAGACCATCTAAACGGGGTATTATTTTTTGATAGAATTACCCCACTCAAAAAAGCATTATTAAGAAATAAGCTGAAAATGGTAGAAAGAAATAGAATAGAAACCAGATACGATATGATAGACGCCAAAGGCAATTTGATTAAAGGAGTTGAAGAAGAAGATTAGGATTTGAGGGTGTTTGGTGGTTGTTTTTATTAATGTAGAGGACGGGTCTCCCGTCCCAAAATCTTTTGAATACGTAATTGTTTTTAATTATAATTGTAGGGGACGGGTCTCCCGTCCCAAAAAGAATTTCAATTATCAATAATTTAAATTTATGAAACAATTTGCATTAATTTTGAATTTTTTTGCAGATATAAATTAATCAGGGACGGGAGACCCGTCCCCTACATTAGAATTAAAGAATTTTGTATTGTTATGGCAAGAAAAGACATAAGATTAAAAGAATATGATTATTCAACAAATGGTTATTATTTTGTAACTATTTGTTCTGAAAACAATGAAAATATTTTTGGACATATTGAAAATGATAATTGCATTTTAAATGATTGTTGCGATTTAGTAAAAATAGTTTTATTGAATTTGAATAATGTTTTTGATAACATTCAAATAGATGAATCTTACGTTATTATGCCAAATCACATACATTTTATTTTAATAATTGATAACCAAATTTCTGAAAATACTAACGTAGTTCGTTATAAAAAGATAGAAATAAAATATATGGAAATGCAATTTGAATTATCAAGTCAATTAAAATATCCTAAATTAGGTGATGTACTTGGTTTCTTTAAATTTCAAACTACTAAATTATTAAATATATATTTTGATACTCCCAAAAGGAAGATATGGCAAAGAAGTTATTATGAACATGTAATTAGAAATGAAAAATCATTATTTGAGATTAGAAAATATATTATTAATAATCCATTAAAGTGGAGTATTGATGAGTATAATAAAAATAAATAATATATTTAATG
>JBEICW010000092.1:0-9303 GCA_040383785.1 Ignavibacteria bacterium
AATATTTATAATTTTATATTAATTCCTAATACATTATGAATAATAACTTAGAAGTAAATTCAGAAATAGAAAATAATTCTCAAATTATTGAAAAGCAAAGTTTCTTTAAGTCAAATATTTTTTTATTTGGTTTAGCAACTTTGTTAATTATTTTTGACCAAATAACTAAAATTTCTGTTAAAGGATTTAATTTCTTTGGTATAAACCACAAGGGAATGGAATACGGAGAAAATATCAAAGTATTAGGAGATTTTTTGCAATGGACATATATCGAAAATCCAGGAATGGCTTTTGGTATTACATTTGGAAGTGGCAAAATATTTTTAAGTTTATTTTCAGTATTTGCTAGCATTGCCCTTATATTCTTAATCAAACAAATTTCTAATTTTAAATATCAAATTCGTTTAGGTTTTTCATTGATTTTTGCAGGTGCAGTAGGGAATTTGATTGATAGAGTTTTTTATGGTGTGATTTATGGCGAAATGCCACTATTTTATGGTAAAGTAGTCGATTTTATTTTGGTTGATATTCCAGATATTGATTTTATGGGACTTTATTATACTCATTGGCCCGTATTTAATATTGCAGATTCTTGTGTTAGCTGTGGAGTAGTTTTACTTTTAATTTTTAATTTGTATATTCCTACATTTGAAGAAATTAAAACTGGTAAGCCAATAGAACCAAAAATTGAAGAAAAATTAGACAGAGATGAGGTCATAGAAGATTAGTATATTGTAATTGATTAGTATAATATAATAATTAGTATTTTATTTAATATTTTATTTTTGTATCTTAAATAATGGCAAAATCTACCAAAAAGCAATTCAAAAGCAGAAAAATGAAAGAGTTTTTTGAAAAAGAAAAAAACTTAAATGTTGTTATTTCTGATTTAGAAATGAATAAAAAAGAAATTCCCATAGAAAGTAAAACTGATGAAGACACTTCTTTTGATAATACAAAAATAACAACTCCAGTCGAATCCGAAGAATTAAACCAATACCCTGGGCTGATTGAAGAAGAATACAAATTCAAAATTGCTAAAAATCAAGCACCTATGAGACTTGATGTATTTTTGACTAATCAAGTTTTGAACGCAACACGCACAAGAGTTCAAAGAGCGTTTGAAAGTAATTTAATTTCTGTTAATGGTCAAATTACAACAAAACCAAGCCGCAAAGTATTACCAGGTGATGAGATTCTCTGTAAAATGCTTAAATACCCACCTGTAGAATTAATTGCCCAAGATATACCAATTGAGGTGGTTTATGAAGATGATTATCTATTAGTGGTTAATAAGCCACAAGGTATGGTAACTCACCCTGGCGTTGGAAATAGATATGGCACTTTGGTAAATGCAGTAATGTTTTATCTGGGAATTAAGGATAAAATTATTCTCAAAAATCTTGATGATGAAATTGATTTTGATGCAGAAGAAGATATTGATGATGAAATTGCAAACAATAATTTAGAAATCGAAGTTAGCAATTCAGTAAATCAAGATAATTTAATTTCTAATAATTCAAATTCAAATATTAATTTCAATAAAATTAATCAGAATTTCTTTGGTGGTGATGCAATTCGCCCGGGTGTAGTTCATAGATTAGATAAAGATACTTCTGGGTTACTTATAATTTCTAAAAACGTAGATACACTTGCCAAACTCCAAAAGCAGTTTGCTACACGAACAATTTCAAGAACTTATCTTGCTTTGGTTTGGGGAATTATGCCAGAAAAAGAAGGTAGAATAGTTGGTGATATTGGGCGTTCAAACTACGATAGAAAGAAATTTGCAGTTGTGAAAAAAAATGGCAAACACGCAATAACGGACTATAAAGTAATTGACGAAATGGGATTTTTGTCACTTGTTCAACTCAAACTTCAAACAGGTAGAACTCACCAAATACGCGTGCATTTATCACACAACCGCCACCCAATTTTTGGCGATGAATCTTATGGTGGGGATAAAATTGTTTATGGTCAGAATTATTCTGATTTTAAAGTTGTTGCAGATAAATGCCTAAAATTAGCAAGTCATAGACAAATACTTCACGCACATAAATTAACTTTTTACCATCCTAATTTAGAAAAAACTATAGAATTGGAAGCAAGTTTAAATCCTATAATGAAAGAAATCATAGAATTAGTAAGTGCCTTTAAATTAAAATTATAGTTGTAATATTTTAGTTTTAATATTTAAAAAATCAATATAAGATAATAAACAAAAAAAAGACTTTTCTATAGAAAAGTCTTTTTTTATACAAAAATTGAATTTATTTTATTCTTCATAGCCATATTTTTCGGGATATGGAGGTAATGGCAATGAGTTAGGAATACCCATCAAAGGAAAATCTTTTCTTAGTGGATAAATTGGCTCATGAGTTTCTGGGTCAACATAATCTTCTGGCATATAAAATCTACGTAAATCAGGGTGATTAGTGAATTTGATACCGTACATATCATAAGTTTCTCTTTCATACCAATTTGCACTTTGCCAAACTGAAAATACACTTTCCACTTTCAAATCGTGTTCATCAAGTTGAACTTTTAATCTTAATCTATGTTTTAAACTTAATGAATATAAAATATAAACAACTTCAAATCTCTTTTCATCTCTCAACCAATCCACAGCAGTTAAATCTCTTAATTGGTCAAATTTTGTATTTTCGTTGTTTTTTAACTCATTACATACTGCAACTATTTCCGATTTGGGTACAGTTACAGTTAATTGGTCTCTAAACTCATATATTTGAAAATCGTGAGTTACGTTTGAAATTGTAGCTAAGAATATTTCTTTATTTGCCATAATTAATTAAGTTAAATTTTATTTTTATTTTGCAATTTAAATATACTCAAATATAATAAATACTTATCAAAAATAATATATATTTATTTAATATCACACAAATAACAATTCAATTTGTTATAATTCGTTCAAAATGTCATAAATTATTTATATTTTGACAAATATATTATTGGTTTTTAATTATTAGAACAAAAAATGAAATATAACATAAAATTAAATTCTATAGTATTCTTAAACAGTCTCTCAAACTTTTTCCTTACATTATTCTCAAAAAAATTAAAAAATTATCTGAATTTAAGAATATTAATTATTTTTTTATTTTTAATTCATTTGAACAATTCATTTGCAAATAGGGAAGTTAATTCTCCGCGAAATACACTTCATACACATTTGAATAATTTAAAATTGGATAATTATAAGCCAAATATTTCACTCAGAACATTATACAGGGGTAAATATTCTAATAAGCAGTTAAAGACTTTAACTGTGAAATTAAAAAAAGTGATAGACGGCAAAAAGATATTTGTAAAATTAGCAAATGTTTCAAATAATGAAAATTATATAGATTCAATTACAGGTAAAAATATCTACTTTTTATCTACAAATGAAAGTTATATTTATTTGGAAAAGTATGGAAATAAGTGGCTATTTTCTGAGGAAACAGTTAGTTTGATTGATGAAATGTATTCAGAAATATATTTTATTGAATTGACTAATTTTACTGAAGGTCTGCCTTCACATTTTCATAAAAATGTATTTGGTGTTACTATTTGGCAATATTTAGGAATTATTATATTTATTATTATTGCATATTTTTTGTCAATAATTTTTAAACGAATTTTAAAATTTATATTTCATAAAATTTTAAATAAATTGGCAAAATTTGATATAACAATCAAATATCTTCCTAAAATATCAAGCCCATTTAGTTTGGCGATTTCACTCACATTATTAGATTTTTCACTTAATTTACTATTTTTGCCAATAACTTGGACACATAATATAAGCTTTGTGATTAATTTATTGTATCCTTTATTATTTGTACTTTTAGGTTGGAATATCTCCGATTTGATTGGCGAAATATTACAATCATTAATAGCAAAAACAAAATCTAAACTTGATGATCAATTAATCCCATTTGGTAGAAAATTAATCAAAGGTTTGGTAATACTACTTGGTTTATTTTATTTTGTTGGAAATTTAGGATTTGATTATACTCCATTATTGGCAGGTGCTTCGATTGGTGGGTTAGCATTAGCATTAGCTGCTCAAGAAACTGTGAAAAATGTTTTTGGCTCTGTCACTATATTTATGGACCATCCTTTTGAAGTGGGAGATTATATTACCTTTGATGGAGCGGAAGGAGTAGTTGAAGAAATTGGTTTGCGTTCTACTCGCATTAGAACAATGTATGATTCTGTAATTACTATGCCTAATGGTAAAATGGCTGATAGTAGAATAGATAATATGGGTTTGAGAACTATGCGAAGATATAGAACTTTTTTAAACTTGCATTATAATACACCAACTGAATTAATTGAATTATATGTAAGTGGACTGAATGAATTAGTTATAAAACACCCAAACACAAACAAAGAAGTTTATCAAATTTATTTAAATCAATTTAGCTCTTCTTCTGTTGATATTTTGGTTAATATATTCTTTTTTGTTGAAACTTGGGATGATGAACTTAAAGCTCGCTCAAAATACATAACTCAAGCTTTAGAATTGGCAAGAGAAATAGGAATTAGTTTTGCATATCCGACTCAAACTCTAAACATTGAAAACTTCCCAGAAAAAGTGAGTTTGTCTCCAATTTATGAAATAAATTATAAAAATGAATCAGATATAAATAAAGGATTAGCGAAAGAAAATGTCATCAAAAAATTTAATAATTATTTAGGAAAACAGCTTGATAAATAAGTTGTTTAATAAACAAATTTTAATGAAATATAATAAAAGTCATTTATCTTTTAGATATAATTCAATAACTATATTTGATAATTGAATTGGCGTAGTAGTATTTGATTTATAAGAATTATCGGTTAAATTAGAATTATCAATTAAATTAATATTTTTATCCCAAAATTCATTTGCATTATCTATTAATTTATTTAAATAAATTGCTCTTGCCCATTCTAAATAATGTCTATTTTGCATTTTGTTTAAATAGTTAATTATATTTGAATCTTGGTAATATTCATCTATTGTTGCAAAAATGTAATCAAAATTATTTTTTTCTAAAGCCGAACATTTGTTGATTTTTCTATTCCAATTTGACTCGGTATTTTTGAGCATACTCAAAATAGACGAATATTCACTCAAAGTTAATTTTGCTTGGTTTAAATTAGCTCCATCAGCTTTATTAATTAAAATAAGGTCAGACATCTCAACAATACCTTTTTTTATACCCTGCAAATCATCACCACCATTTGGAAGCACAAGTAAAATGAAAAAGTCTGTTAAATCTCTAACTTCAATTTCACTTTGCCCAACTCCAACGGTTTCGATAATTACATAATCAAAACCAGCCGCCTCACATAATAAAATTGCTTCGCGCGTTTTGGCATTAACGCCACCTAAAGTGCCAGAAGTGGGAGAAGGTCGAATAAAGGAGTTTTCGTGTATTGAAAGTTCATACATACGTGTTTTATCGCCAAGTATAGAACCCTTAGTCAGAGAACTACTCGGGTCAATTGCCAAAACTGCTACTTTATATCCTTTTTCACATAACGACAAACCAAAAGTTTCTATAAATGTACTTTTTCCAACACCAGGTGCACCAGTAATTCCAATTTTTTTACAATTATGATTATATTTATTGTTAGATTTGTATATCTTTTTATAGAAATAATCAATAATTTGTTCATTAAGTTTTGAATCAACTTTTTTCTTGCTTTCAGAAATAGTGATAGCTTTAGATAAATGCTTAATTGACTTATTTTCAATACCTTGTATTATTTCTTCAAAATCATTTTTATTTTTCATTGTAATTCTTATTTATTAGAATAATTTAAGTGAATATATAGAAAATTTTTAAAAACCAATAGATTAAAAAATATTATGGACTTAATTTTAAATTCGGAACAAAGTAAATTAGTTGATGTTATTGCTGTTGAAAATTTTGGATATAATCCAATCCAACTTATGGAAATTGCATCATATAATATTTTTTTAAATTCAATTGAACTTATAAAAAAATACAATATAAGAAAAATTATTTTATTTTGTGGTAGTGGAAATAATGGAGGAGATGGATTTGCTGCTGCAAAACATTTTTCTAAACTAATGGATGAGAGTAATTTTAATAATTTAAAGAACTTTGATGGAGTAAACATAAATGAAATTACAATTTATCATATTGGTAAAATAGAAAAAATGTCTTCAGAAACTAAAACAAATTATGAGATTTGGCAAAATATTGTTAAATCTAATGAGAATTGTAACTACAATTATATCAGTAAAATTCAAGATATTGATGATAATAACTATATAAAGATTGTTTCTAATACTATTATATTTGAGTGTTTGGTTGGGGTTGGGATAAAAAGTATTTTAAATGAAATTACCTCTAAATTAATTAATAAAATAAATCACTTATCAGATAAAAATTTAAATACAAGTTCATTTTCAAATATTATCAAAATTGCAATTGACAATCCTGCCGGAATTAATGTTGACAATGGAAATATTATCCAAGATGTAATTACAAAGAAATTTAGTACTTATTTTATTGCTGATTATACATTTACGATGTTTTCATATAAAACTGGAATGGTATTAAAAAGTAGCAAAAAAGATAATTATTATGGCGAAATTAAGGTTTGTGATATTGGATTTTATCAGGAACAATTTATTAATTTTAATAGAAACATACCTAATTTACAAACTCAAAATTTATCACATAAATTAAATTATAATGACTTTCGCAAAATTTTACCACTGCGAGATAATATTACAAGCAAATTTAGTTTTGGTAAAGTGGCGATTTTAGCTGGTTGTAAAGAAATGTTAGGAGCCGGAGTAATTACTGCAAATTCAGCAATTACAATGGGTGGGGGATTAGTATATTTGATAACTGATATTGATAGTAATGATACTAAATTATACCCAGAAGTAATAAAAAATGAAATAAATTTTAATGAACTAAACCTACTAAGTCAATTTGAAATTGATAAGGTTGCAGACAATATAATTGAAAAGTACAAAAATGTAAATACTTGGATTATTGGACCTGGAATTGGTACTGAACAAGGAATTTTAAATTTAGTTACTTTATTAGTAGAAAAATTACTGAAGTTAAATAAGTTTGTAGTGCTTGATGCAGATGGGCTTAAAGTAATTAATATTGAAAAACAATACACTAAAAATCTTATATTAACTCCTCATCTTTATGAATATACTAAATTAGCGAAATTAGATTTAGAATTTGTACAAAAATCACTTGAAGAAAATCCAATTGAATTTGTAAATAATTTCTCAAAAAAACTTAATTGTGTAATTCATTTAAAGTATTTTCCGTCAATTACAACTTTTGGAAATGAAACATATTTAAATAATAACTATAATTCTGGGTTATCTAAAGCTGGAAGTGGAGATATGTTAAGTGGTTTGGTTGGTTCATTAATTTCACAAACAAAATACAAAGAAAATAGTCAAAGTAATGATATAGCAGAAGATAGTGTTACTCATATTGTAGCATTAGCTTCTGCTTTACAGAGTTATTTGGCGGATACCTACACTCAAAAGTACAATAAAGAGTCTATGCGTGCCAGTGATTTGATTGAATTGATAAAAGAATTACACTAAAATGAATTATGATACAAAAATTACACTAAAAGAATTACCAAGTAAGTAAAATATGATTTTAGAAAAAATTGCCAACTTGAAAAAACTACTTTTTATACCGATTATTTTATATTCATTGTTTATAATATATTTATCTAATTTAGAATCGGTACCTTACATAATCAAACAATTTGAAATTAAAGATAAAATATTGCATTTTTTTGGTTTTATGGCATATTCATTTTTACTTATAATTTCAATTTATAATAATGAATTATCTAAATATTTCAATACATTTCCAAATAAATTAAAAAATACATTTCAAAATATAGATTTATCAATTAAATATTCCTTAATATTTGCAGTTCTATTTGCTATTTCAGATGAAATTCATCAGGGATTTGTGATTGGTAGAGATGCAGATATTTTTGACTTATTAGCAGATATTTTAGGAATTTTAGCCGGAATTTATTTATTCAAATTTATAGTTTTAAAACTACAACAAAAATATGATAGACATCAAAATAGATAACAATTCAAATAAATTTACATTAATTAAAGAAGATAATAATTCCAAAGCACGTGCAGGATTATTACCAACTGATAGGGGAGTTATAGAAACTCCTATATTTATGCCTGTTGGTACGCAAGGGACTGTAAAAACGCTTGAACAAAGAGTAATCAAAGAATTAAAAGCGCAGATAATATTAGGTAATACTTATCACTTATATCTAAGACCAGGTAATGAAGTATTAGAAAGTTTTGGTGGATTGCATAAATTTATGAATTGGGATATGCCTATACTTACTGATAGTGGTGGCTACCAAGTATTTTCATTACAAGAAATTAGAAAAATCAATAAAGATGGTGTAGAATTTCGTTCACATATAGATGGCTCCAAACACTTATTTACACCAGAAAATGTAGTCGATACCCAACGAACTATTGGTAGTGATATTATGATGGTGCTTGACGAATGTGTGCCATACCCAGCAGAAGAAAAATACACCAAAGATTCTGCAAAACTTTCGATTGATTGGGCAAAAAGATGTCTTGTGCAATTTAAAAATACTAAACCTAAATATGGTTTTGAGCAACAGTTATTTGCAATTATTCAAGGTGGTATGTATAAACAACATAGAGAAGATTATTGCAAAGAAATTACCCAATATGATTTTAATGCTTTTGCTATTGGAGGGCTATCAGTTGGCGAACCAGCCGAATTGATGTATGAACTTACAGAAGTTTGCACGGATTTGTTGCCAAAAGATAGAGCAAGATACCTAATGGGTGTAGGAACGCCTGAAAACATATTAGAATCAATAGAAAGGGGAGTAGATATGTTTGATTGTGTAATGCCAACTCGTAACGCAAGAAACGGACAAATTTTCACTACGCGCGGCAAAATTAATGTAAGAAACGCTAAATATAAATTTTCACAAGAGCCAATTGACGCTGGATTGGATAACTTCACAAGTAATAATTATACTTTGGGTTATCTTAGACATCTAACAATTACAGATGAAGTTTTAGGATTAATTTTGGCAACACAGCAGAATATTGCTTTTTATCTTTGGCTTGTAAAAACTGCACGTGAAAAAATCATAAATGGTGAATTTACCACTTGGAAAAAAGAATTTTTAACTCAATATAATTCTAAAGATTAGTGGTTAATGGTTAGTGGTTAATGGTTAATGGTTAATGGTTAATGG
>JBEICW010000093.1:0-9265 GCA_040383785.1 Ignavibacteria bacterium
GCACGCAACGTCTTTCTTCTCTTCAAATGCGTTGAGCAATAAAAAAAAGACGTAACGTGTTACGTCTCTACAAAATAAAAAACAAGCAAAAATCGTGAAATATCGTGAAGTTTTTTGCGTAAAACGGTAAAATGATTGCAAATAGTGCAAAAAAGTTCTTTGTTTCTTAAAATTAATCAATAAATAACTACTCTACAATATTTATAATTTTATAGTCCTTATTTGAATTTAGGAGGTCTATTATGCTTTTTTTGCCAACTAAATGTCCTGCACCAACTACTATAAATCTTACTTTATTTTCTGCACTTAACCAATCAGAGATTTTTTTGGTCATATTGGTATTTCTTTCATAAAGTATTTTTTCAAGTATTTTTTCATACTCTGGAAAGTCATCTTTTGTTTTATTTATTAGTTCGTTTAGAGCTTCTTCATCTCCAGCTTTGTATGCATTAATTATTTTTTCAAATTCTTCGTCATTTTCCATTTCTTCTAATGAAAAGTCAATGTATTCATCTGCAATTAAATTAAAATCATCAAATAGTCCCATTTGAAATTCGGCTGTTTCCAATTGCTCTATTTGTTTTTTGTCTTTCCCTGCTTTTTCTACAAAACACATATCTATCCCTGGTGCTATATCTTCATTTAGCATATCTTTCATCGATAGTTGCTGTGCAGTAAGTATTGCCGCCCAAGGTTTTAGTTTTGCATAAACCATTTCAGGAAGGTTATTTTCATCGAATACTTTTTTGATTTTAGTGTAAGTTTCGGGCTTGAGTTTACCTTTTAGTGTCGATGTATCCTGAAAAGTCATTAATTTCATCATAGACATAGGATTTACTATGGATATATCTACTTCCAAAACTAAAGATTTCGAGTCGTTATATGCTTTTTCTATATAATTTGCCAGCGGGTACATATCTTTTTTGCCAATATGAATTGAGCCCAATAAGTAAGTATAGTTGTGAGTTTTAGTATTTTCTACTTTCCAAAGCAAAGATTTTTTTTGCTCTTTTGCAGCTATTTCTAGATTATTGAGTGAAAATACTATTATTAGTAAATATAGTAAATGTAGTTTATATTTTTGGTATTTTTTCATTTTAGTTTTGATAGATTATTTTTTAATTTATTATTATTTTTTAATTTTATTATGTTCTGCAATTACGAATTTCATATATTCTATCATTGCCTCTGCAGACTTATCCCAAGAGAAATTTTTAGCCCACTGAATCGCACCAAGTGATAGTTGATTTAGTAATTTACCATCATTTATTAGTTTTAATAACTTTTCTGATAAATCTTGAATATTGCCATATTCATAAAGATAACCAGACTGCCCAACTTTGACGGAATCTCTAAGCCCAGGGCTATTTGCCGAAATTACTGGAGTTCCGCAGGCATTAGTTTCAATATTAGTGATGCCCCAACCCTCTTTGATTGAGGTATTTACAACTATATGGCTTTTAGCTAATAATTTTAATTTTGTAACTTCATCTACAAATCCCCAAAACTTAATATTATCTTCTATGTTTAGTTCTTTTGCAAGTTTCTTTAATTCGCTTTCGTAATCTCCACGCCCAATAATATATAATTGAGATTCTGGAATTTTGCTTTTGATTTTGCTATAAGCTAATAAAAGATGTTGTATACTTTTATATTTTTTTAATCGTCCAAAGTAAGTAATTGTCAAAATATCTTCTTTGGGTGTTAGTTCAAACGTAAATTGGTTTGTATCTATTGCATTATAAATAATTCTATATTTTGATGTATCAAACCCTTTTCGTTTAAATTCATCTAATGTGCTTTCGGAAACCACAGCAAATGGAGTTTTGTTATACAGAAACTTCATCAAATATTCTGATATATAGATGTATAGAGCAGCAATAGGATTCGCTTCTTTGAAAATACTTGTGCCAAAAAAGTGATGACTAATCCCCATAAGTGGTTTGGAAACATATTTTGGAGTATAAAAAGGTATTTTATTTACATCATCAATTATTATGTCAAAGTCAGAATTAGCAAAATTATCTAAGTAGTATTTTTTTACACCAAAATTAAAAGTATTTCTATTTCCGTGTCTAATTACTTTAATTCCATCAATAACTTCATTTTTAGGCAAATTATCTACTTCGCAGCAAAGCAACGTAACTTCATGCCCCAATGCCACAATTCTTTTGAATATCTCGTGCAAATGTACTTCTGCTCCGCCACCAAATGGATTTTTTATATCTTGCCAATTTATTATTAATATCTTCATTAATTGAAAGTGTCTTGTATTATTTAGTTTTAATATTTATCTTATATTTCTATTTTTAATAGTTTTATATTTTTTTACGTAAAGATTAATCTATATATTTTAAGTTAAACTTACCATTTTTAATAATTATCTTTTGACTATTAGTATCTATTAATATAACTTCAAATGTACCTACTAAGTTAGAATCTGTTTGTTTAAGAATATTTACAAATCCACTTTCAGAAGTTAATTTCTTTCTAGGTATTGGCGAAGAAAATGGATAAACTTGAAAAACACCAAAGTTCTCATCAGAGTTTTTGTTTTGTAAGTAAAATCTTCCAATTTGTTTATTATTCTTTATAAAAAACTTAAGAGTTTCTACTACTTTTGAGGTATCAACCCATTTTGCGGCATCAAACTCAATACCACCATTAGCATAAAAATATTTTGCTGTGCTATTGGATTCCCAAATTGCACCATCTACTTCCATAATCATCTTATTAATTAGCGTATCCTCAACATTGACTTTATTGTCAATTACTTTAATTACATCAGCTTTGTCAGGTGAGCAATTAGCAAAAGTAAATATAATGATTATGCTAAATGTAAGTAAAAGTGCTAAATTTTTAAAATGAGTAAATTCAATTTTCATAAATGCTCGCTAAATTTTAAATTATAAAAGAGTTATAATAGTCAATACCTAAAAAACACATTAACTAAGAAAAAAGTGTTTTTTGAAAAATGTATTTTTTATTTCTCAATTAATAAAAAAAAATCTAATAAAAAAAATGAAATTTACAAATGAAATAATTCAATTTTTGGTAATGATAAATCCATTTGCACTTTTTTTATATTTGAACCCACTAATGGCAAAGCTCAGCAACAAAGATTTTATCAAAGTTTTGGTAAAAGCTTCATTAATTTCCTTTTTAACATACATAATTTTTCTATTGGCTGGTGATTTTATTTTTAGTCAGATATTTCAAATAGATTATGAAGCTTTCCGTGTTTTTGGTGGTATAGTGATATTCTCTTTTGCATATATTTATATAGTCAAGGGAGGTAGAGCAATATTGGAGGACAATGGCAATCTAAATGACTTAGCTGCTACTATTGCAATGCCATTTATGGTTGGTGCAGGTACAATCTCACTTTCTATAATTATGGGCAAAAATTATCCATATTATATTGGTGTTGGGATAATTACTGCTTCTGTAATCTTTAGTTTTGGTTTTATATTATTACTGAAAAAACTAAAAGATATTTTGCCAGAAAATGCTAAAATTGCTTTTGACAAAAATATGGAAGTATTACTCCGCTTAAATGGCTTTTTTGTAGGCGCAATTGGTATCAATATGATGTTTACAGGTATCAAAAGAATTTTTGGATTGTAGTTAAAGTACAATTCTCTTAAAGCCCTTTTAAATACTCTCTATGCTCTACATAAATGCACTTATCTTGGATAAACTGAATTCCATTTTCTTCGGCAAGCATTTGTGCATCATTATTAATTATACCTAATTGTAACCAAATTAATTTTACATCACCTTTTTGTCTATGGCGAACTATTGCCTCTTCTACTACTTCCAAACATTCATAACCAGGACGAAATACATTCACCATATCTATTGTTTCTTCTATATCCATTAAATTTGGATAAACTTTTAGTTTCATTATAGTTTCTGCATTGGGATTTACTGGTATTATGTTGTAACCTTGCTTTTTCATATACCCAGGTACAGTAAAAGCTGCTTTATCCAAATGGCGAGACATACCAACGACAGTAATATTTTTATAATTATCAAAAATCTCTTTCATATTCATAATTTCATCCTTATTTTTACATATTAAACGAATACAAATATAATTTAATATATTTTTGTTAGAAATTTATTTTTTATTTACTATGATAAATACGCCAGAATATAATATAGATAATTTTTCAGATGATGAATTTGACAATACATACCCAAGTAAATATCGTGATTTTGTTAATGATGTAAAAAATAATCATAATGCAAATACGAACATTCGCTATTTGATGAATTTACTTTTGTTGCATCAAGTTGATATCAATGCAATGAAAGCAAAGCCCTATCTTATTTACCCAAAAATAAAGTGTGCATATACTAATTATAAGCCAATTGAAGTCTTAATAAAAGAACCAGTATATGACTCACGCAAAGCAAATGAAAATACTTCTTTTGTAGCGTTGAAGGGTATAGCTAATGACGGTCATAATTATATAGAAGATGTAATAAATAATGGATGCAAATTGATATTTTGCGAATTTATTCCTGAAAATATTGAACCTAAACTCAAAGAATATGTAGATAATGATGTAACTTTGATATTAGTTAAAAGCACTCGCATTTTATTATCATATCTTGCATTTCATTATTATGATAATCATGAAAAAAATATTGAATATATAGGAGTTACTGGTACTAATGGAAAAACTACAATTACTTACTTAATCAAAGAACTATTAGCAAAATATCCAAATAAAAATGTTGGGTTAATTGGTACAACTGGTATTTTTTATAATGACAAAAAAATTGAAGCTACACATACAACTCCAGAATCATTGGAATTGGCTCAGATAATTAATCAAATGGGCAACGAAGGGGTAAATACTATTGTAATGGAAGTGTCTTCTCACGCATTAGTGCAATATAGAGTGGCAAACATACCTTTTTCAAGTGCTGTATTTACGAATCTTACTCATGACCATCTTGATTATCATAAAACCATGGATAATTATGCAAAAGCTAAAAAATTGCTTTTTGATAGATTGCATAAAGATGCTAATGCAATTATAAATGGAAACGATAAATATGCAGATTTTATGGTAAAAGATACCAAAGCCCAAATTAACTATGTATATTTTGAAGATGAAGGAAGAACTAAACCAAATAAGCACTATAAAAAAAATGTAAATACTTATTATGTGGATAATATTGGTGTCTCTTTAGATGGTTTAAGTTTTGCTATTCAAGAAAAACCAAAATTTAGAAATGATGTTTCAATTAAAGAGAAATTCAACTTTAAATCTACGTTATTAGGTAAATTTAATATATATAATCTTGCACTTGCATCAATTGTAGCAACAAAAACAGACTATATTAGTGATGAAAATAAAGTTTTTAATTTATCAGAAATATTATCTGAAGTAAAAGGTGCAAAAGGGCGGATGGATAGTTATAAACTCAAAAATGGTGCAATTGCTGTAATTGATTACGCACATACGCCAGACGCACTTGAAAAAGCACTAAAAACTTTAGATGAGGTTCGACAAAGTAACGTTCAATCAAGATTGTTGGTGATATTCGGTTGTGGGGGCGACAGAGATAAAACCAAAAGACCAATTATGGGTAAAATAGCAAGTGAAATTGCAGATTTAGTTATTCTGACTGATGACAACCCAAGAACAGAATTAAATACTGATATTACAAATGAAATTATCGATGGAATTGATGGAAAATTGATTGGAAAAATTAAGATAATTAATGATAGAAAAGAAGCGATTAAATTTACTTTAGAAAATTCAAAACCAAAAGACATAATACTAATTGCCGGTAAAGGACACGAAGACTATCAAATTATTGGCACTGAAAAAATTCATTTAAGTGATGAAGAAGAGGTATTGAGGTTTTTATAAAGTTAAAAAGTTCAATTAATCAAAAATCAAAAAACTTCTCGGTATTTCACGATTTTTGCCTATTTTTTTTATTTTCTTAAAGTCTTTCCATTTTGGGGAAAGATTTAGATTGGGGTTTCTTCAAAGAACTTTTATCCGAAATACTATTGTGATTTCAAAGCAAAGTAACCACCTCTGTCAGCTTTGCTGACATTCTTAAGCCAGCGGAGAACATTAAGGATTTTGCACTATTTGCAGTCTTTTTGCGATTTTTCGCCAAAAACTTCACGATATTTCACGATTTTTGCCTGTTTTTTATCTTTTCAAAGAACTACCGAACACTACGTGTTCGATTGAAGGGAATTAGGGTGGAAATTTTATGCTACAATCATTTCACCACTTCGTGGTTGAAAAAATTTTTCTTCAATCAAGCCATCTTTAAATCCTATTAATCAATGTTCAAGACAATTCTAATTGACGCATAAATTGCGTATATATTGTGTTCATATTATATTAGTGGTATCTGCAAAAAATGCACTAACCACTCATACTATTTTTTATTTAGAATTTGAACTTTAAAGGATTCCTTGACTGTTGCATTTTTTGAAATAGTTAAATATAAAACTCTCTTTATAGAGGGTCTTCTATTGGAATTAATGCAATAAAATGTGTCCAACTCAATTGTCGTATCAGTGATACGACAATTTGCTCATCTGGAAAATATTGGTTCAACTGCACCATTCTTCTAAGATTTTTCTCTGTGAAGCTATTGCCAAAATCTAATACTAATTGTTGTGACAGTTTCGCAACAATTTGCTTTCCATAGTCTGCACGCTCACCTTGAAGAATCTCGTCATTAATTCTTTTGCCAATTTTCCAATAAAGCAAAGTCATAGCAGAATTGACAATTTGAGTTACGCTTTTCCGTGACTCAACTATCAAATCGCTAATATCTTTTACAACGTCATTTGCTATCTTTATCTCATTCTTCATATTTTATTAGTATTAATTACGAAAATTAAATAAGTTTTAATTTATTAAAGTATATTGACTTGCATCAATTATTTTATTTCTTTTGTCTAAATAGTAAAGAAAGTTTGAGGATAATATTTTATTAGGCAATTTACTAAATGTCGTAAAATTCCTTAAATACTCTTCATGATTTTGTTCAATATTTGTCTTGTATTGCAAACTACCATCAGGATTTATATATAAGAGGTTGATGTCAAAAAGTTTATGATGATTGTTGCATAGCCACAATCCATTATCTCCATTTATAGCATGATGAATTTTTGCGTCGATATTCAGATTGCTTGCACGCTTAATACTTGCAACTGGCCAAATATGTGCACCTTGAATAATCTGTGGAATTTCACAGTCACACAAAGAACATTTTTTATGTCCTAATTTGTCAAGCAAATTATAGAGATAAGTCGGAGAACGTAAACTATCATTCGTCTCAAATTCTCTACGTTCTAAGACTAAATCAGACGTCATTACGTTTATACCTGAATTGATTATTAGTTGTCTGCCCGGCTCTGGTAAAATTGAAAGGTTACCTTCTTGAATTTCGTAAACTTCAATAGGATATTCAGAAACATTGTTAAATGCAAGAATTAACAGAATCGTTTCATACTTATTTGCTCCATATGTCTTACCAAAAATTTGAAGAGAATCAGTTTCATCTATTGCTGCATATGTTGAAGCGTTTCCTGAGTTTCTTTCTCGGTTTTTATCTCTATTTATAATTATATCTGAAATACTATTAAATGGTTTATATATTCTTGAAAGGTATAAAGCTTCATTTAGAAAAACTGTGTTCACAGTCTTCATTAGTCTATACATGAAAATGAAATAGTTAGTCTCTATGCCATCTCTGTCAGGAGGGAGGAAGTAAAAACATAACTGTTTGTTTGGATTTTGCTCTAAACTAAATTGGATTAAAGCACTAGGAAAACTTTGAAAGAATGAATTTCTACTTCGAACTTCCATTTCTGAAAATGACACATAAAAAATATTACTATTATATTCAAGTTTTGCTAATCGGCCTTTGTTGTAGCTTGTGTCATCCCAAACCACTTTATAATCATCTTGACCTGTCAGTTGTTGGCAAACGTCAAGTAATACATCAAGAGTAAGAATATCCTCATAGGTTATTTTCTGTCTCTGAAAATTTCTCTTTATAGTGAAAATCGCTGGCATTTATGCTGTAATTCGTTATTAAAATTTCTTGTCTGTTGTTACCAAGTGAAGGATCAACTTCAATTATATTGTAACTTCCTTTTTTAATCCATTCTTCTAAATGGAAATTGTATTTTCCTTTATGTTCCAAAACATAGGAAATCATAAATGGCTTTCCGTCTATATGCAAATTGTCAACGTAATCAAAAAACATTTTTTCAGAATCAGAATTCCAACCATGAAAACCTCTTTTGCCATCATTATAAGCACCGTTTGTTAGCATATAGGGAGGGTCTAAATAGGTAAATGTGGTTTTGTCTAATTCATAAAAAATATCATGGTAGTCCTTGCTTTCAAAAAAGACGTTTTTCTCTTTAATAACTCTTGAGAAGCTTATCATTTTTTCAAGCACCTTGTCATTGAACCACCTCATACCAACTGGATTATTGAAATCGTGTTTTCCATTAAATCTTATTTGTTGATTAAACCCGTAAAGTATCACTGTATATAAAAGTTTAGCGTCTCGTTTGTCAAGTGGGAAAGAATTATAGTAATCTCTAACTTTTGTATAACTATCTGCATTTCCTGGTTCAAGTCCGAACTTTTTTATTACACGCTTCAAGTAAAGTATGTATTGATATGTATCGGTTGACTTGAAAGACGAGACAAGGCAACTAACAAAATGATTTATATCGTTGTATACAATTCTATCGGCATTTACATTGATGCCTACATTAAATCCACCGCCAAATGCATCAACAAATGTATTGTATTTTTCAGGAGAATTTAACTTGATAACTGAAGCCATTTTGGCTTTACTTCCAATGTAATTAAGAGGTGATTCGTAAGTAATTTCGTTTTCTGCTTTCTTTTCAACAAAAAATAAATATTCAAAATGGTCATTTTTTCCCTTTGATTTAAAGTTTGTATATTTTTTGTAAGTAAGTTTTTTACAAATAAATGTTTCTGGTTTCCCATAACGTTTCATACTTGCTTCTATAAAACTTTTTGTCATTAAACCGTCTTTACTATAACTGAATGCAATATACTTCGCTTTTGTTTTAGCTAAAATTTTATCAAATAGGATATGAGTTTTGAATTCCTTTGACCAATCCGACCTCATTGGATTTGTAGGACGAGAACCTGTTATCAAACTTATACTTGGCCTATCATTCAAAACCAAGGTTTCTAATAAATGGTATTGTGTACCA
>JBEICW010000094.1:0-9250 GCA_040383785.1 Ignavibacteria bacterium
AATATTATTTTTAATTTTTGACTTGCTCTTATTAAATGATTTTTTAAATAATGAAATTATCAGAAATGAGTTTGAATATTTAGATTTTAAGATTCCATCTTTAATTTTGCCTTTTCTTTACTTTTCAATTTCATCTGTATTTTATATTTTTATTGCATTATTTGGGTATCAATTTTGGGAATTTGAAATCAAGGAAAATGAAATTGAATTAAAACGAGGGATTTTTACTAAAGTAATTACCACTGTCCCATTTAATCGAGTTCAACATATAGATTTGAGACAAAGTTTTATAGAAAGATGGTTTGATTTGTCGAGTTTATATATTTTTACAGCTGGTACCAAAGGCTCTGATTTGGCAATTCCTGGTTTACCCAAATATTATTCTGAAAATATAAAAGATTACCTTAAAAATTATATTAAAGATGATATTGTTTAATTTTTTAAATAATTGTTAATTGAGAATTTGATGTTTGAAAATTCTTATTATATTCGAAAAACTCATAATAATAAATAAATGTTAGAATTAAATAATGTATCATATTCTATTAATAACAGAAAAATCTTAAATGAAGTTTCATTTGGGGCTAAAACTAATAGAATAATGGCAATATTAGGTCCTAATGGCGCAGGTAAATCAACATTAATGAATATTTTTTCTGGTATTTTAAAACCTCAGCAAGGCAGTGTATTTTTTAATAATCAAAATATCAAAAGAATAGAAATAAATAGATTATCGAGATTAAGGTCTGTGGTTACGCAAAAGTCAAATTTAAATACCCCATATAAAGTATTTGATGTAGTAATGATGGGAAGAACTCCTCACATTCTTTCCACACAGAAGGAAAACTTCGAAATAGTAACCAAAGCTTTGGAGGATACTTCTTTGCTTAGTTTTATAGATAGAGATTATACCAAATTATCTGGTGGAGAGCAGCAAAGAGTTCATGTTGCAAGGGCATTAGCTCAAATTGCTTATGAAAAAGTTAATGAAAATAGATATCTTATGCTTGACGAACATACATCTAATCTTGATATAGGGAAAGCATATAACTTAATGAATATTTGCAAAAGTTTTGTTAATTTTAATCTTGGGGTTATTTGGATAGTCCATGATATAAACTTAGCTTTAGATTTTGCAGATGATTTTTTATTTTTAAAATCTGGAAATGTAATTGCAAAATCTACTAAAGACAAAATCTCAGAAGAATTAATTTCAGAATTGTATGATATAAAAATTATCAAAAAACATTTAGAAAATAATAGGATTTACTTTCTACCTGCGAATCAAAATTAGACAAGCAAAAATTAATTAAAAATTAGATTCGTCTCGCCAATATAACATTTTCCAATCAGAGTCTTGATTATCTCTTTTAAGCCTTATATTTGCCCGTCCTTGGATACGTATTATGTCTGATTGGGTAAATACTATTTGAAGAGTAAAGCCGCGTGAAACATCTAAAAGCAAACTATCTCCGACTGATGACAAAATATCATTCCAAATCAAATCGCAGTTTTGTGAAGAATTGAATAGCCTATATGTAGTTATTAAGTCTTCTTGGCGTCCCCAACTTAGGTCTATTCCTTTGTCATAATTTCTAAATATAAAATTGAAATTATTATCCAAAAGACGCCCATAAACTAAAGTATCTTTGAATATATAAGAATATCGCCAATTTTGAAAAAAGCCTTCTACTTGCTTTTGGTTACCCAATACTAATCCACTATTCTCACCTTTACTCAATTTTGGTGCAAATGGATTATCACACGAACTCAAAAAAATGATTATACTAAAACTAAGTATAAAAATATAAGTAATTCGTATTTTCATTTTTGTTTTATTTAGATTTATTTATTTTATAAACTTACAATAACTAATACGAATTAAGTAATATATTAATTTAATATAAACTTAATTTATTAAGTCTAGAAAAAACTTCGGAGGGCGAGTAGGTTTTAATGTTTCAGCATTTATAAAAATATGTCTTGTCCAGCCAGTAGTTATAATATCATTACCAACTTTTAGTTCATAATTAAATTTCAAAACAGCACTTGATTCCATTTCTAAAATTGCATAAATATCAATTAAATCATCATATTTTGCTGGTTTTAAATATTTGATATAAATATCTATTAGAGGAAGTTGAAATCCCCGTTCTTCTACTTCGGCATAAGGCAATCCAAAAGAACGCATTAGTTCAGTCCTACCTATCTCAAAAAAACGTGCATAATTTCCATTATAAACCACAGCCATTTTATCGGTATCGGCATACCTAACTCTAATTTGATAAGTCTTTTCTATTTTGTTTGGGGTAATATTTTTATTTGCTAAATTCAATTCACACCCAACTTTTCCCAGATTTCTAATAATCTTTCTAAATCATCTTTTGAATAAAATTCAAACTCTACACTGCCACTTTCATTAGTTTTAGATTTAATTCTAACTTCTGTTCCAAATAAATGTCTTAATTTATCTTCCAAATCTACTAAAACAGGATTTACTTTTTTCTCTTCCTGCTTATATTTTGTTTTTGGTTGTGGTTCATTTTCATTAGTAAAATCTATGACAGAATTATTCTCAATTTCTTTAGGATTTAAAAACTCTTCTATATTTTTAATTAATAAGTCAGTTGCTTTTACCGAAAGTCCTTTTTCAATAATTTCATCTGCAACTTTAATTAGATTTTCTTCATTTTCAATTGAAAGTAATATTTTTGCATGCCCAAATGAAATTTTATCATCACGAACGAAGTTTTTAACTTTTTCTGGTAATTTAATTAATCTCAAAAAGTTAGTAACTGTAGAACGATTTTTACCCATTTTAACTGCGACTTGCTCTTGAGTGTAATTACATTCTTCAATCAACTTTTGATACCCATACGCTACTTCAATTGCATTCAAATTTTCTCTTTGAACATTCTCAATAATAGCAATTTCAAGCATTTCAGTATTAGTTCTAACGTCCAAAACCAATGCAGGAATTTTAGTAAGTCCAGCTTTAATTGATGCTCTAAGTCTGCGTTCACCTGAAATCAACTCATAACCATTAAGTGCTTTACGGACAGTAATTGCAGTAATTACTCCGTGTTGTCTAATAGAATTAGCCAATTCTTCTAAAGCTTCTTCATCAAACTCTTTACGCGGTTGGTAAGGATTTCTAACAATCGAACTTATTTCTATAAGTGCCTGACCAGTATTTGAGTCAAATTCATTAACTTTTTTGTTATCATTGGGTGTGGTAACTATATGACCTTCTTGGTCTTTTTCTAAGTCAACCCTAATCAAAGCACCAAGTCCTTTTCCTAATCCTTTGGAATTAGATTTATTAAAAGTAGGATTAATTTTTAGTTTAATTTCAGTTTCTGCCATTTTATCTTTATTTTCTTTATTTTCTTTTTTCATACAAAAAAACTCAAACTTTACTTTTTTTATTACTTATCTTAGTTTCTTGTTAAAATTTCACTTGCTAATGCTAAATAATTTTTAGATCCTTGAGACACCGCATCATATAATAATACTGGCTTACCGTGTGATGGTGATTCTGATAGTCTAACGTTACGTGTAATTAATGTATCAAATACTTTTTTTCCAAAGTGGCTTTTTACATCATCTACAACTTGATTTGATAATCTTAATCTTGAATCATACATTGTTAATAATACACCTTCAATATCCAAATCTGGATTTAAATGATAACGAACAATCGAAATGGTATTTAAAAGCTGCCCCAATCCTTCTAAGGCATAATACTCGCATTGAACAGGAATTAATACAGAATCTGCTGCTGTAAGTGAATTTAGAGTTAATAACCCCAAAGATGGAGGACAATCAATTATTAAATAATCAAATTTATCTTTTACACTTTCGAGAGCTTTTTTCAAAATTCTTTCTCTATTTTCTAAATTAATCATCTCAATTTCAGCACCAACTAAATTAATATGTGATGGTATTAATTTCAAATATTCTAATTCAGTATCTACTACTGCCAAATTCGCATCAGCACTATTTATCAACACTTCATATATAGTATATTCAGATTTTTTAGAATCTACCCCTACCCCATTTGATGAGTTTGCTTGTGGGTCAATATCTATCAATAAAACTTTTTTTTCTAATGCAGCCAAACTTGCAGCTAAATTCACAGATGTAGTTGTTTTCCCAACTCCACCTTTTTGATTAGCTATAGCGATAATTTTTCCCATTTCAACTTAATTTTAATTTATTTTTAATTTCTAATTATGATTTCAATTTTTGCCAAAATTACATTAGTTTTTTTGATTTTCAAGGTATAATTTATAATAAAACAGAGCATTTAACACAATTGAATGATTAATTTTGCCATTTTTTACCATTTCAAATACTTCATCAATTCCCACTTCCATTACATTAATCTCTTCATGTTCATCAAAGTTTTGAGGTTTTGTAAATTTACAACCTTCCCATAAAAAAGTATAACATTTATTATCCATAAATGCAGGATTTGGCTCTACAAGACCTAAGAAAATTGGTTCAATTTCCGAACTATACCCAGTTTCCTCTTCACATTCTCTTTTTGCTGCAAATATTGGGTTCTCAACTTCTTCAATTAAACCACCAGGGATTTCAATGGTAAATTCATCAGTTCCATGTCTAAATTGTTCTATTAGTATTACCTTACCTTCGGCAGTAATTGGAATAATATTTACCCAATTCAGCGAAAAGATTTTAGTAAATTGTGAAGTTACATTTGATTTTTCGTGTTTTTTTTCAATCAAACCAATTTCAAATATTTTATAGAACTCTTTTTTAATTACTGAGATCGTATCCCATCTATATATCATTTTATTACTAATTATATTTAAACAAATATAATTTTAAACTAAAAAGTTCAAAAACTATAAAAATACAGATTACAAAATTAATAATTTAAATTCATTGTTTGTATGAAATGGTAATATTTTACCTCATTAACTTTTATACACTATAATTAACATAATTATAGACTTATCCACATAATTGTGAAGAAATAATATACACATTTACAATTGAATTTTTAAATTTATAATTCTCAATAATTTCTTTCATTTACCATTAATCATTGCTTAATAATCACCAATTATAATTTTTGTAATCTCTTCATTAATTTTACCAACTTTAGCACCAGCTTGGTTACTCAAAATAACTATTGTATAGCCATAAGTTAAAAATTTATTTAAATATGACTCAAATCCGCGAGTGCTTCCAGAATGGACAGCGTAAATTAATTCTTCTTTGGTTTTATTTGTATCTTTACTTACAAACTTTTTAATTGACCAACCATATCCATATCCATTTATAAATGGATTAAAGAGTAATTTTCTATATTTTTCAGATAATAAAAGATTTGTGTTTAGTGCAAAAGACCATTTATTTAAATCTCTTGTAGTTGAGTACAAATCCCCCGTTGCCATTGATTTGGACATATCATAATATCGGCTATTCATCAATACATAATTATTATATATATAGCCAGAAGCCCTATCTTGGACTATTGTTAGATGGTCATCAACTCCAGTATTTTGCAAACCCAATGGATCTAAAATATTTTCTTTTAATAATGTAGAGTAACTTTTTCCTGTTACTTCCTGCAATATACATCCCAATATAAAATATCCAAAACTACTATAACTATGCGAAGTGCCTGGTTCATAGAGTAATGGCAAATTCCAAAATACTTTTAAATAATCTTTGGAGTAAAATTGCACTTGTCCGTATTTAAAATAAAAATCTTTAACACCTTCGTAATGTTGCAAACCTGCTGAGTGAGTTAAAAGTTGATGAATTGTAATTTCATTGCCTGTTTTTTTTGGGTAAAAAGGCAAATAATCTCTAATTTTACCTTCTAAATTGATTTTTCCTTTTTCAACTTGTTGTAATATTAATACTGCTGCAAATGCTTTGGATAATGAAGCTATTCTATATTTTGTTTTAGAATTATTTGGAACTAAATGTTCATAATTTGCCATTCCAATTGATTTATCAATTAATATTGTAGAATCTCTGGCTACCAAAATACTACCACTAAAATTTTCAAGTGCTAAAAATTCCTCAAGGTAATTATTAACTTTTTCTATCACTAATGAGTCTTTTGTGAGTTCTTTACTTAATTCTTTATTTTTATTATTTTGAGCAGTAGTATTAGTAAATACTGAAAAAAACAAAATTATTAATATCAATAAATAATTTGATAGAATTGTTTTTTTATATGTTTCTATCACTTTGGATTTTAATTTGTTTCTATTTAGAATTACCATATATTTTCAATTTGTTTTAAAATTTGGTTTAAATGTTGGTTTTAAAGATATTTATAAACAAAAAACTATTTTATTAATAAGTTTTAAATAATTTACAAAATTAAACTTCTTTTATGAAATAAAAGAACATTTATCATATTTTATAATTTTAAATATAAATGAATATACCTTTTTTAGATTTGAATGCTCAAATTACACCACATAAAGAAAATTTATTGAATTTAATTTCAAAAGTTATTGATAAAACTGCATTTGCATCTGGTAGTTTTGTAGAAGAATTTGAAAATAACTTCGCCATTTTTAACAATTCAAAATATTGTGTTGGGGTGAATAGTGGCACTTCTGCTTTGCATTTGGCATTGTTAGCATTAGATATAAAATCTGGTGATGAAGTAATTTTACCTTCTCATACATTTATAGCTACAGTATGGGCAGTAACTTATGTTGGAGCAACTCCAGTTTTTGTTGATGTAGATAAAGACTATTATACAATAAATCCAAGCCTTATTGAAGCGAAAATCACTTCTAAAACTAAAGCAATTATTCCAGTTCATTTGTACGGTCAATCAGCAGAATTATCTCCAATTATTGAGTTATGCGAAAAATACAATTTGCATTCAATTGAAGATGCCTCGCAGGCACACGGAACAAAATATACACACAAAGGTCATGATTATAACGTTGGGACTCTTGGCGATATAGGTACATTTAGCTTTTACCCTGGGAAAAATCTTGGAGCATTTGGCGAAGGTGGAGGAATAGTTACAAATAATGAAGTAATTGCAAAAAGAATTTCGAGTCTTAGAAATCACGCCCAAACTGAAAGATATGTTCATAATGAAATTGGTTACAATTATAGAATGGACGGAATACAAGGTGCAGTTTTAAATTATAAATTGCAATATTTATCGGAATGGAATAATAAACGCTTTGAAATTGCTAAAAAATATAATTACGGTTTTAATAATCTAAAGAATATTTCAACACCAAAACTAAATCCAAATTCTACGCATATATTTCATTTGTATGAATTAAAATTGGAAACTAAAGAACTTAGAAGTAATTTAATAAATTATCTAAATTCTAAAAATATCAATACAGGTTTGCATTACCCATTACCTATTCATAAGCAAGAGCCATATTTGTATTTGAAATATGGTGATACTCTTCCTATTACTGACAACTTAGCAGATACACTTCTAAGTTTGCCAGTTTATGCTGAATTAACTGATGAACAAGTAAATTACGTAATATCAAATATTCAAGATTGGGCAAATACAATTTAACAGATAAATAGAATTTTTATCTAAATATTTTTTGTTCAAAAATATAGTGATTAAAATTCAATAAATATTTCTTAACTTGCAATTAATTTTATAACATAGTTAATTAAAAATTTTCATTAGTTACAAATAAATTAATATTACGATGGAAAACAAACAAAATTCATTTAATTACGAAGAACTAATCAAATGTGCCAAAGGTGAAATGTATGGTATAGAAAATGGAAAATTACCATTACCACCCATGTTGATGTTTGATAGAATAACTGCTATTTTTGATGCTGGTGGAGATTTTGACAAAGGTTATATTGAAGCAGAATTAGATATAAATCCAGATTTATGGTTTTTCCAATGCCACTTTGCTGGCGACCCTGTTATGCCAGGTTGTTTAGGTTTAGATGCATTATGGCAATTAATTGGATTTTATTTAATTTGGGTTGGACACAAAGGGAAAGGGCGTGCTTTGGGTGTTGGTGAAGTTAAATTCACTGGACAAGTATTACCAGAAGCAAAAAATGTAAGATATAGAATAGACATCAAAAGGGTAATTAATCGTGGATTGGTTCTTATAATGGGTGATGGAAAAGTGATATGTGATGGCAAAGTTATTTATGTTGCTGAAAATCTAAAAGTTGGATTATTCCAAGATAATAAAGAAAATTAAAGGATTTTAAATATTTTAGAATTGAATTCAGATAAATTTAAGATTTGTTATAAAACTGCTTAGTAAAATTATTAAGCAGTTTTTTTATTTTTACATTACAATTAAAAGCAACTTTTAAAAAAATTGTGATTATTATTAATAGAAATGTTTATAACTTAGACTACTCCCCTATTTTTAAACATTTTGTTAATATTTAGATATTATTTTGAATAAATTTAATTACAAATATTTATCAAAAAGAGTTAGTATTGAAGTTTGTAAAAAGTGTATTTACAAAAATAAAATAATAAGATATTTATAATTAGAAATCGAAAAAGAGTAAATAGGTTAGAATGTATTTATCAGAATTAGAAATTTATGGTTTTAAATCCTTTGGTCAGAAAACAAAGTTCAAATTTAATGGTGGAATTACTGCATTGGTTGGTCCTAATGGTTGCGGTAAAACTAATATTGTAGATGCTATTCGTTGGGTCTTGGGTGAACAAAAGTCATCTGTACTTAGGTCTGATGTCATGGAAAATGTAATATTTAATGGTACAGCCACTCGAAAACCACTTGGATTATCCGAAGTAACTATGATAATCGATAATGATAAAGGAATTTTATCATCTGAATATAATCAAGTTAATATTACTCGAAGACTTTTTAGAAGTGGAGATAGCCATTATTATCTAAATAAAGCAAGATGCAGACTAAGAGATGTACAAGACTTATTTATGGACACTGGAATGGGTGCAGACTCATATTCAGTAATAGAGCTTAAAATGGTAGAGGCAATTTTAAGTGGCAAACCCGAAGAAAGACGCCATTTATTTGAAGAAGCTGCCGGGATTACAAAATACAAACTCCGCAGAAAAGATGCAACCAATAAATTAATAAAAGTTAGAGAAGACTTAGATAGAGTTAATGATATATTAATTGAAGTCCAAAAAAACGTAAATTCATTAGCAAAACAAGCATCTAAAACAAAAAGATACAATAATCTATTATCAGAATTAAAAGAAACTGAACTAAAATTATTTTTCTATGAGTAC
>JBEICW010000095.1:0-9068 GCA_040383785.1 Ignavibacteria bacterium
ACTTTTTATCTCCCCTATTTTTGTATTTGTGCGAAATACTGAGTATCTTAATATTTCTTTTAGCTTACTATTCTAATTAGTCAATAATTAGTTTCACATAATTACTTTGGATAGAGCCATTAATTCTACCGAAATAAATCCCTTTGCTAACTTTATTACCGTTTATATCAGTTCCATTCCAATTAACAGTATATTTGTCGTTTGTTGATTGAATTATACTAATTTTATTCAAAATATTACCATTCATATCCATTATTTCAAACATATCATTATTACCAATAGCTGCACTAAATTCAATTTTAAATTCGCCATTAGTTGGGTTTGGATAAGATTTTACTTCTTTTAATTCTACTAAATCTCTCACTGAATTTGCTAATGCAGTGCCTTCTAATTTAATTCTTGCAATAACATCACCTTTTGGATTTTTGAAATTCCAGAAGTCTTCAATTTTACCTTCATTAGTTGGTGTAAATGTAAATTCTAAATTAATACTTTCATTTACTTTAAGAGTTAATGGCAATGATTGAGTAAGTGTAAATTCTGTAAGATTATTATCCTTAGTTGCATTTTCAATAATACCATCAGATTTTCCAGTATTTGATATTTTAATAGTTTTAGTTTGGGGTGTTCCAATTGTAGTATTAAATTCGGCTAAATCAGTATCTACTGCGAATACTGGGTCTTGATTTTCAACAATTTCGCCTTCTCCTGAAACGTTTATAGATTCAGTATTACCATTTGTTATTAATTTAACAATTACTTTTCTATTTCCGCCATCAGTTGGTTTAAATCTTAATCTTAAATCCATCTTTTGACCTTTTTGCAAAATGTATGGAGTAGAAGTAGATAATACTTGGAAATCGCCATTGTTTTGGGAATTTGCAATATCAACTTTAACTTCATTGATTTTTAGTTCTTCATCGCCTGTATTTGTAATAAAATCAACTAATGTTGTATCTAATTGAGAACCTAATTTAACTTTTGGGAATACAACATCATTACTAATTACTGAAAGTGTTGGACCTTTTGGACCGTCATTTACTATCAACTTAGCAACTGCAGATTTTGTTGTTCCACAAGCGTTAATCACATTACAAGTATAATCTCCAGCATCTAATTTTTTTGCATTTGTAATTAATAAAATTGGTCCGTCTTGATTTGTCAAATTAACATTATCTTTTTGCCATTGGTAAGTATTTTCTCCATTGCTTTCAACTGAAAATGAAACTGTTCCACCTTCATTAATTGTTCTACCAACTGGTTGTTTTGAAATTACTGGAGAATTACCTAAAGTTAATTTTGCAATACTCGATACTACTGGACTACCACATTGACCAATTACATCTACTGTATAATCACCAGCATCTGTAGTTTTAACCCCATTTATACTTATACTTGCTTTGTTAGAGTTTGGAATTGCTGTTCCATTTAATTTCCAAATATAATTTATTGATGCACCAGTAGCAACAACTGCAAATGAAACTGTATCACCCAAACAAACATCTTTTGGCTCTGGTTGTGTACTTATTGTTGTTCCGTTATTAATTGCTAAAGTAGCTTCTTGACTCGTAACAATATCACCACATTGTTGGGATGTAATTACTAATTTATATTTCCCAGCATCAGTTGGTTGAGCATTTGGTATAGATAAAAGTAAATTTGTAGCATTGGGTATATTTTGGTTATTTTTTTGCCATTGGTAAGTATTATCTGTACCTAAAACCTCTGGTGCAAATGTATAGTTTAAACCTTCGCATACTGCAGCATTTTCTGGCTGTTTAGTAAATGCTGGACTTTGAGTTACAATCAAGTCTACTTCATTAGATGTTATATTACCACAGCTATTAGTAACTGTTACTTTATATTTGCCAGCATCAGCTATCTTAACATTAGTTAGATTTAGTGTAGCTGTAGTTTGTCCAGTAACCTCACTTCCGCCTTTGAACCATTTGTATGTCAAACCATTACCTGCTGCTACTACTGTCATATTTGCAACCTTACCAGTGCATACAGTAAGTGCAGCCGGTTGAGTTGAAATTGTTGGTGCTCCACCTATGCTAAATGTTGCATTACTTTCATCTACAATTGTTCCATCTGCAACATCTGAAATTCTAATTTTATAATCTGAAGCTACCTCTTGATTTGCTGGTATGCTCCAAGAATATGTACCAGTATTAGCAGGTGTACTTGGCACAATTAAAGTCGGCGTATTACCTTTCAAAAGTTCAATTTTTACACTACCAACGCCAAATTGAGTCCAAGTAATATTTCTGCTGATTCCACCACATAAACTTTCTCCACCGTTAGGACCACTCACCGTAACACCCATTACTGTTACTTTTTGATTAGATATATTTGGAGTATCGCTTCCAGTTCCACCATTACCATCTACTGCATTTCCAGCAGCAAAAATTGTATATTCCCCAGGTGTAGTTGGTGCAGTCCAAGTAAATTTAAAATCATAACCGCCACCACTCATTGTTTGTTTACCATTATGAGTTAATTCTCCACTTGATACTTTAAGACCCGAGCCAGCAGTTAGTGTACCTGAAGCTGAGCCACCAGATCCTGTTTTGACAGTTATATTTGCTCCTGCATGTGATTTTGATGAATTTGCTACTCTTACTGTAAATTCTGTATTTGAACTTGGTTTTACATTAAAACTACCGCTGCCACTACTAAACGTAATTACTGTCGATGAACTATTACCTCCATGACAAGAGCAACCATTTTCAGATTCGCCTGTTTTACCGCTACTATTTGAAATCATATCAAATGTCGAGAAAGAAATAAAACTTAGAACCAACACTGCAATTAAAATTTTAGAATTATTCAAAATTTTAGATTGTTTAGAAAAAAACATAAAAATACTCCCATAAATAATTTTAAAAATGTGATTGATTTTTGTATAATAACCTAATTTTTTGCTAATAGTTACAAATTTAAACAAATTTATTTATATTTACCAATGTTTTTTACTTAAACATTCGATAATTATAAAAAAAAGGATTATCCCAAATTAATGGAATAACCCTCTGGTTTAGTATTTTCAATTAATTTATCCAATAGATAAATTATATAATTTTACTTATTTATTTACAACAAATTTACCAGTGTAATTTTTGTTACCAATTACATTGATTAAATAAATACCATTAGATAATGATAATTCATTAACATTGATATTTAATACTTTTGTTTGGTTTGTAGTTGTAAATATTACTTCGCCAACCATATTTGTGATAGTTATAGAAGTGTAATCAATATTTGATAAATTTAGATTTAAAATTTCACTTGTTGGATTTGGAGTAATATTTAAGTCTAAATTACCTCTTTCTACTGAAGTAGTACCAGCTGCTGTAACTGCTACATTGAATGGAAACTCAAATCCATCACATTCAGAAGTAACTGTTACTGAATATTCTCCAGCATCATTAGTTGTTACGCCTGTAATAGACAAAGTATCTTTAATTTCACCAGCTATTTGTTGAGCTACACCATTAATATCTTTTTTAAACCAAGCATAAGAAAGTTGATTGTTTTGATTAACCGTTGCATCAACAAATAATAATAAATCTTTTCCATTTTCAACGTTTACATCTTTGTCTGAAGTGTTATTAATAGTTGTTAATTCTTTTAAGATTAATTTAACTACATTTGATACTTTGAAATTAGTTGGTTTCGTTGTTTCAGTTACTTGTAAAGTATATTCTTTATTGATATCTGTATCATCAACAACATTAATAGTTAGTTTATTTGTATTAACACCACTATATTTTACACCTTCATTGATCATAGTTCCATCAACCATCCATTGATAATTCATACCAATTGGTGCATTTGCAGTTACATTTGCTTCTAAAACTGCTGAAGTTGCTTCACAAACAGTTACGTCATTAATTTGGTCTATTGTAATATCTGCATCTTGAACTTCAGTAATCACAAAACCTCTTGCAGTATCAGATGAACATAACCCTTCTACAACAACCCAATAATCAGAACCAAAATCAGATTTATCTAAATTTCTAATAGATAAAATAGATGATTTTGCACCAGCAATTTTATTGTTGTTAACCAAAGGTGTAGTACCTCTATACCATTGGATTCTTGCAACCATTTGAGGTGGAATTGCAGTAACGTGGGCATCAATACTCAAAGTTGCAATACCACCAATTGGAGCATTGATATCAGTAGTTGCACCTAAAATTTCTGTACCTCTTTTTGCATAAACTAAAACAGAGTTTGTTGCAATTACACTTCTACCATTTAAGCAATCTTCT
Source organism: Ignavibacteria bacterium (assembly GCA_040383785.1). Classification (GTDB taxonomy): domain Bacteria; phylum Bacteroidota; class Ignavibacteria; order Kapaibacteriales; family UBA2268; genus JBDNHS01. Next base: position 4,281 of record JBEICW010000095.1, read on the forward strand.
GCTTCAATCAAACAAGTATATTTACCAGATTGGAAGTGTTTTACCTTATCTATAAATAAACTTGCACTATTAGCATACGGATTTTCAGTTAATTCAATATTTTTACCATCTTTTTGCCATTGATAGCCATAAATTGTTCCAACAGCTACAGTAGTTAATGCAACATCTTGATTTTCGCAAACTATTACTTCTTGAGGTTGATTTGCAATTGAAAACTCTTGAATTACATTTAAGTAAGTAGGATTAGTAATTACAGTAGATTGACCATTACAATCTAAATATCGAATATCACATGTATATGTACCAATATCTTTTAAGTTAGGCATTGTAACAATTAATTCATTTGTTGTAGATGTTGGATTTATTGCTAAAGAATTACCATCTTTTTTCCATTGGTATGATAATACTGTTCCTGTAGTTAGAATTTTGATTGAAGTTTGAGGATTACCAACACAAGCTCTAATAGTACTTTGAGGTTGTTCGGTAATTGTAAAATTTGAAACAACGTTCATATCTATTTGAGCTGTTACAGTTGTACCAGCATTGCAACTGCTAACATTAGTAACAGCACATCTATAAGTACCATTCGCTAAAGTTGTTAAGTTGCTAATTGATAAATTTGGTGTATTCGCAGTTGGGTAAGTTACTAATGACAAATCAGTCCAAGTACTACCTATTAATTTTTGCCATTTAATACCAGAATATGAGCCGCCTACATTTGCATTAATAGTTGTATTACCGCCTTCACAAGGTGAATAAGGTAATGGATTAGTTATACTTACTGTAGCTGGAGAATATGCTGTTATAGTAGCAGGAGCAGAGGTTTCTGTATTTCCATCGTAAGAATAAACTAAAACTCTAAATTGGCTACTATAAGTTAAAGGCGAACTAGAAGTAACACTTAATTCAGATGGAATACTTACAGTATAATCATAATTATTTGCATTGCTAATATTTGTCCAATTACCACTAACTAACTTTTGCCATTGGTATCCAACAACTGTACCTTCTGTAGAAACATATAAGTAGTTATTTCTTGTAGTTGAACATAAATTAGTATTAGAAATTGGGTCAGCAGTAATTTTTGCTGGAGAATATGGAGCTAAAACATTAATATAGTGCTCTTCAACCTCACCGTAAATATCGTATCCATAATTACTATAATAATCCCCGCAAGGGTACATACCTAAACCATCCCAATCTTGGTAAAATCTTATTCTCATTGTTGTATTACCTACTGCTGCATCACTTGGCACATACATATTCGTATAAAATGTACCATCATACCAATTATCGAATTTTACAAGTTCAGAATTTTCATCAAAATAGTTATCTTGATTCCAATCTATCCAAGCTGCTACAGTTTCAGAATAACCATAATATTCACCTAAATAAACATAAACATCATTATAACCATCTTGTTTAACTTCAAAATTATTATTTCCACGATAATCATTATAAAATTTTCCATAACCGTCGTCATAACTTGTTTGACCAGCAACATTGATATAAGAAATATACCCATAATTAGCATTATCATAATATGATTCAGGCGAACAATATTGTGCCTTTGCTGTATTGGCAGAAAATATATTAAGGCAAAGTATTGCCACAAATAAGAAAATGAAATTTAACTTTAATTTCATAAACACTCCCTTTTAATATTTTAAATAAATCATTTAATATAAATAAATATGTATTACTGTTTCGATATATGATGAATTTGTTTTTATATTAACGTTTTAGATTAAATTTTGTTACAACAATATTGCAAATTATTATTATTTTAAATTAATATAACTTATTTCAAAAAAAAAGGCTATTCCAAATTAATGGAGTAGCCCTTTATTAAAGTATTTGAATTTATATATATTTTTAAATTTTAATATTCAAAAACCAAATAAAACAAATTACAATTATTTATTTACAACAAATTTACCAGTGTAATTTTTGTTACCAATTACATTGATTAAATAAATACCATTAGATAATGATAATTCATTAACATTAATATTTAATACTTTTGTTTGGTTAGTTGTTGTAAATAATACCTCACCTAATGTATTTGTGATAGTTATAGAAGTGTAATCAATATTTGATAAATTTAGATTTAAAATTTCACTTGTTGGATTTGGAGTAATATTTAAGTCTAAATTACCTCTTTCTACTGAATTTGCACCACCTGCCATAGTTACTGCTACTTCTGATACTGTTATATTTTGGTCATCACATTCAGATTTTACAGTAACTGAATAAGTTCCTGCATCTGCTGCGGCTGCTGCTGCAATCACCAAGTTGTTAGTTGTTGCACCAGTAATCATAGTTGGAGTTCCACTACCATTATCAACATACCATTGATAGTTCAAAGTTAAAGTGCTTGCCATTGTTACAGATAAGTTGATTTCTTTACCAGCTTCTACTGATATTACATCGTTAGATTTTGCTGATAATGTTGCTAATGGTTTTACTACTACACTTGCTTCATTAGAAGTTGCTGTTGTTTTACCATCTGATGAAGTTACTACTACATCATATTTAGTTGCGTTGTCTGCTGCATCTAAGTTATTAACAGTTAATGTATTTGTAGTAACACCATTGTGCTTTGCATTATTTGTTAAAGGTGTACCGTTTGCTCTCCATTGGTAGTTTAAAGTTCCTGCTACATTCATTGTTGCGGTTGCAGTCATAGTTACTGATTTACCAACACATTCTGTTGTATTTGCAATAGCATCTACTGTTATTACTGGTGTAGTTGCTTCTAAAATTGTAACATTCATCGCTGTATCTGCTGTACATAATCCAGTTACGATAACTGAATAATCATTTGCAAAATCACTTGCTTGAATTTTTCTAATTGTTAAAATTGAAGATTTTGCACCTGCAATTCTATCATTATCTTTAAGTGCAACTCCACCTTTATACCATTGTACTCTTGCAGGCTCAGTTTGTGATATATTAGCAACGTGGGCTTCTACGCTTATTCTTGCTACACCACCTAACATAACTTCTACTTTATCATTTATATCTGTAATTGTAGTCCCTCTTTTTACATAAACTAATACAGATTTAGTTGGTATCCAATCTCTTCCAGTTTGACAATTTTCTGCGTCTACTTCACATGTATAAACACCAGATTGCTCGTGGTTAATATTTTCAATATATAAAATTGCACTTTGTGAATAAGGATTATCTTCTAAAGATAATATTACACCATCTTTTTTCCATCTATATCCATATACTGTGCCAACAGCTACAACTGGTAATACGGGTGTAGAACCAGGGCAAACTACTTGTTCAGTAGGTTGTTGGTTAATTGTAAAACTATTATATACATTATATGTTGTAACAGGTGAAGTATAATTAGCAGTACCTGTACAAGTTGCATAATTCATAATACATCTATATTGACCATTTTGTGATTTATTTGGAACCAAAAATACTAAACTATTAGTATTTGCTGATGTGTTACCTGTTACGTTATTCCAAGTTATACCAGTATCTAAACTTCTTTGCCATTGGTAAGAATAAACAGTACCAGTATTTGTATAAGTAATTTGAACTGGATCTTTATCTACACAACCAATTAGATTAGCAGCAGGCATACTTGAAATTGTAAATAATTCAACTACTTGGAAATTACAAGAGCTACTTATATACTGTGTACCACCACATGTTGCTGCATTAGTCATTATACATCTGTAAAATCCTTTATCGCTTAATTGAGTAGCAGGAAAAGATAATGTTGGTGTTGTAGCACCAGTAATATTAGAATAATTGATACCATCTGTTGATTTTTGCCATTGGAGTGAAGTATATGAACCAGAGGCAGTAGCAGTTATAGAACCAGGTGTGCCTTGACATGCGCCAGAAATTGCAGGTAAAATAGCATTAGCGGGTTCATTTGCTTGAATTGTTGCAATACTTGAAGTAACATTACCCCAACCTAAACTACTTGTAACGGCACATCTGTACTGTGCTTGTCTTGTCAAGGGTGATGCCAATATAGTTTGCCAATTAGCAAAGTCTGCTGCAACTGGAACAGTATAAGAAGCACTTGCTCCTGATTGGACTGTTGTCCAATTTACACCATCTACACTTCTTTGCCAATTGTAACTTAAACCACCACCATCTACAACAATAGACAGAGTTCTATTGCCAGCACTTGTACATCTTTGTTCAGGAACAGTTGATAAATTTGTTGTGATTGATGTTGGTGTAAAAACACTAACTGTATAATCATGAACATTACCATAACTATTAGAAGTGTAATCAGAACCGCATGGGTAGAAAGTTCCACCATATTGCATTCTTACTCTCATTCTTGTATTTCCAGCTTTTGCATTACTTGGAACAGTTATTGAACCGATTGCAGGATTAACTGTAGTAAAATCATATCTTTCACCACCGGCTGAAAATAATGTGTTGTTAAATGTTCCATCTTGATTCCAATCAATCCATGCAGCGGTTTTGTCGGTAGCACCATAATAAGGATTAACTGTTACAGACATGCTGTAAGTTGAACCTTTGGATAAATTATTTAATGCACTAAATGAAGATGCTGAATAATCTTTAAATTGAGGACTGGCTGATAAACCAGAATGTAATGTCACACCATTAAAACTGACTGCGTTAATTGCTTCATCAGCAGACCAATTCGAAATAGCAGCAGCACAATATGTCTGTGCATTTACTTTGCTTGATGATAATCCTAATACAACTATCAACATCGCAAGAGATAAGAAATTTGTTATATGTTTTTTCATACAATTACTCCAATTATTAAATATG
>JBEICW010000096.1:0-8941 GCA_040383785.1 Ignavibacteria bacterium
ACCAACAAGTTTAGAAGAAATAACATTAGAACAGTATCAAAAGTTTTTATCAATAGCTAAAGACAATCCAGATGGTGATTTCTTACAACATAAAATGGTAGAGATATTTTGCAATATAGATTTAAAGAACGTTGCTAAAATAAGCTATAAAGATGTTAACGAAATAACAACTAATTTATCAAATCTATTTGCACAAAAGTATGAATTGAAAAAAACATTTAGATTAGGAAATACAGACTTTGGTTTTATAACTAATTTAGATGAAATTACACTTGGTGAATATACTGACTTAGATAAATACATATCTAATTGGGGTAAGATGCATAATGCAATGGCAGTACTTTACAGACCAATAACAAAGAAAGTAAAAGATAAATATCAAATAGAAGAATACAATGGTAGTTATACCTATTGCGATGTAATGAAATATGCACCATTAGATGTTGTATTAGGTAGTGTGGTTTTTTTTTACAATTTAGGCAACGAGTTACTGAAATCTACGATACATTATTTGGACAACAACAAGGAATTTCAGAGTATAGTAAACAATCACAATTTGGAAGTAAATGGGGTTGGTATTCATCATTCTATGCTCTTGCTCAAGGAGATGTTAGAAGATTTGAAGAAGTTTCAAAACTTAAACTTTCAGTTGCATTAACATATTTAACATTTGAGAAAGAAAAGAACCAATTAGAAATGGAATTAATAAAAAAATAATGAAAGGATTTTATCAAATAACAACTGCTATTAAAGACCAATTACATAAAGATATATTTGTTAATACAGTTTCGTCTGGTGATATATTTGAAATTGATTTAAACAAACAAACTATATTTCCTTTATCGCATATTATAGTAAACAATGCTCAATATAATGGTAATGTTTGGATATTTAATATATCAGTTCTATGTATGGATGTAGTTGACTTTAGCAAGACAGAACAATTAGACCAGTTTTTAACAAATGATAATGAGCAAGATGTACTTCATACTCAACTAATGGTTATTAATAGACTATTAGAAGTATTACGTAGAGGTTCATTAATGGATGCGGGTTATGAATTAAGCGGTACACCTAATTGCGAACCATTTACAGACAGATTTGAAAACAAGATAGCTGGTTGGACAGTTACATTTGATGTTATGGTTGCTAATGAAATGACAAGTTGCGATGGCTGCTAATAATTTGACAAGTACAAAAGAAGTTTTAGAGGCATATAAAAAATATGTTATTCAACAAGCAAGAAGCAATCTTTCAAAATCAAATAAGAATGTTTCTAAAAAACTATACAACGAAATTAAAGGTGAAATAGTATCTGAAAATAATTATTTCTTATTAGGTTTTTCAATGCCAGATTATGGCTTTTATCAAGATGAAGGAGTTAAAGGCGCTGACCCAAGTCAAGTATCAAAAAACGCAAAGATAAAAGGTCAACAAGCACCGAATAGTAGATTTAAATTTAAAAGAAGAATACCATCACAACCTTTTGAACAATGGGCAAAGTTTAGAAACATAAGATTAAGAGATGCAAAAGGAAAGTTTGCAAAAAGGTAATTACAAATCAATAGGGTATATTATAGCAAAGAATGTATGGGCAAGGGGTATTAAACCAAGTTTGTTTTTTACCAAACCATTTGAACAAGGTTATAAAAAATATATAGATACAGATCTGATAAACGCTTTTGGCGATGATATAGAAACATTAATAGATTACACAATAACAAATAAATAAATGGAAGTAATATTTATAAGAAGCCCTTATTTTATAGAAATAGATGAAGCATCACAAATTGGTAGCAAAGTTGAAATCTTTATTTGGCGTAAAGGCGATACAGAACCAGCAACACCAAATTATACTTTAAGTAAAAAAGCAGCATCAACTACTCAGTTAAAAAATATTTACAATATATCTAACTATGTAAAAGAGTTTATTACACCAGTAAATCCTACATTTGTTTCAACAGTTATAGAAGAAGATAACACACAATGGTGTTACGTTAAAATAAAGCGATATAAAGAAGTATCTGCTGGAAGTTATGTTTTACTTGATAATATAACTTATGTTGCTTTAAATGGCTATACAAATTACTTAGATGGTTATAACAATTCATTAAATGATGTAATTGCATTAACAAGTTTTATAGATACTAAAGAATATAAATACAATTCTAATAATATAACTGAAGTACCTTACTTTAATTTGTTTATAGACTATACAGATGATACTGATGATTACTCTGTAGTATATGAAGATTTAGATGGAACTATAGAAGCAACAACATCAATATTAAATGGCGAAGCAGAAACGCAATATTTATTTAAAATACCTATTTCAGAAACAATATCAAATATTGATGGTAGAATAGTTAGAGTTTATAAAAGAACTACTGAGTTATTTTCTTTTAGATTTAAAAACGAATGCGAACCGAAATACGAACCTTTAATTTGTAGTTATGTAAATAGATTTGGTGGTTGGGATTTCATCACGTTTTTTAAAGCAAGAAAAGAAACATTTGAAGTAAAAAATAAAGACTATCAATTATTGCCAAATGATGTAGATTACAATGTATTAAGAGGTGAAAGCAAAATGTTTAATTACGAAGCTAAACAAACTATAAAAATAAACACTGGTTGGGTACAAGAATACTATAACGAATTGATAAAAGATTTAATGACTTCAGAAACTATTTTGTTAGACAACAAACCGGTTAAATTAAAGACTATGTCAACTGATTTAAAGACTTCTTTGCAAGATAAAATGATTAACTACGAAATAGATTTTGAATACAATTACAATCAAATTAATAATGTAATATAATGGAGTTATACATTTACGTTGATGATGTTGCTAAAAGAGTTGAAATGTTCCAAGATGAAAAGGTTTCAGTTACTTCTACTATACAAAACTATTCTGATATTGGTAAATTGTTTACAGACTATTCGCAAAGTTTTACTATACCAGCATCGCCTACAAATAACGCTATCTTTTCACATTGGTACGATAATGCAGTTGATAATGGTTATGATGCAAGAATTAGATATAATGCTTTTATAGAAATTAATACTATTGCATTTAAAAGTGGTAATGTACAATTAGAAAAAGCAAATAAAAAAAATGGTTACATAGAAAGTTACACACTTACATTCTATGGTAACTTAACTCAGTTAAAAGATAAATTTGGTGATGATAAATTACAAACTGTATTTCAAACTGATTTAGGTTTAACTTTAAATCATAGTTATACTGCTTCAAATATACAAACTCGTATAACTTCATCAAGTAGTTTTGATGTTAGATATCCTTTAGTTTCAAATAATAGGTCGTTTAGATATGCTGATGCTTCGCCATTTGATGTAACAACTAATGCGGGTGCAATATTATGGAACGATTTATTTCCAGCGGTTAAAATAAATAAAATACTTGAATTAATTGAGGATAAATATAGTATTAATTTTGAAGGTAATTTTTTAAACTACAATCAAATGAATAAACTATGGATGTTATTGAAAAATTCAGAACTTCCAAGAGCATATTCACAAGGTTTAAAGGTTGATTTTTTAACAACTACTGGTACACCATTTCCAGAATTAAATTTTGCTACAGATATAATAACTACAAATTGGGATAGTGGTTTTAATCTTTTAACTGGACCGCAAAGATTAATTTTAAAATATAGAGTTACTCCAAATTTAGCAACAATAAATACAATTTATAAAATAGAATTATTTGTTGACGGACAGATTTACAACACTTTCGAAAATTTAACTGGCATTCAAGAAGTAACTGCTTACAGTCAAACAAGAACTGAAGACCCAGATAATCACGAAATGTATTTTAGAGTTTCTTCTTTAGGTGATTTAAATTTCACAAGTAGATTAGAATACATTAGAAGAAGAGGTGGTGATAATGTTTCTACTGGTTTAAACAATACTGGTCAAGCAATGACTTTTATACAAAATATTGCTTCTTATGTGCCAGATATTAAAGTTTCTGATTTCTTTATGGGATTGGTTAAAATGTTTAATTTAATTATTACACCATTAGATGCTACAACTTTTAAATTAGAACCTTTAGAATTGTATTACCAAGCGGGTGAAATAAAAGATTTAACACCATATATTTATGCTGATGAATTAGATATTGAAAAGCCAAAACTATTTAAATCAATAGAATTTACTTATGAAAAATCAGAAAACATTTTAAATGATGCTTTTAGAGGTTTATTCAATAGGGAATATGGCGATTTAATTTACAATAGCGGTTCAGTTTCAGAAAGTGGAAAGTATGAAATTAAAGTACCATTTGAAGATATAATTTGGGAAAGAGCAACTGGTTATGATTTTATGACTGCAACACTTTTAAATAAAGATTTACAATCATATATTCCAAAACCAATATTGATGTACGAAAACGGAATAACTAATGTTACACCACAAATAAAATTAGATACTGGAAGCGGAATAAATTCATTATCTACATATATGAGATTTAGTAATGAAATAAATATTGGTGCAACTGATTTAAGTTATTTGTATTCTTTAAATTTTGGTACTGAAGTTTCGCCTTGGTATTTAGTTAATGCACCACAAGGTTTATACAAAAGACACTACGAACAATATATTGCTAATTTGTACAATCAAAAGACTAGAGTTTTAAAAGTTAAAGCAAAGTTAGAACCACAAAATTTAACTAACTTAAAATTAAACAATAGAATTTTAATTAGAGATAACAGATACATAATTAATTCTTATACATCTGATTTAATAAATGGCGAAACAACATTTGAATTAATAAATGATTATAGAGTACTAGGTTATGACTCTGTAGGTTATAGGTTTTCAAATATTGAAATGTTAAACTTAAATAGTAAAGAACAAGAAATACAAATAGATTTATATTTAGGGTTATTTTCTGAAATAAGTATAGCAGTTTCTTCAACTGGATTTGCAACTTGGAGTGCAAGTGGGAAAAAAACTGATGATTTTAGTCACGTTATTTCTGTTAGTGCTAATGCTACTGGTTTAGAAAGAACAAAAGATTTAGTAGTTAAATTTCAAGATATTAATGGAGTTGTAACAAATGTAATAATACCAATAACACAAGAAGGATAATGATTAAACTAATATTAGAAATGCTACAATTAGATGAGCATTACGGACAATCAGAAATAATAGAAATTGCAAAAGGTAAATACGAACTACCTAAAACATTTTCAAGTCAAATGAAACAATTTAAACGACAAATAAAAGAAATAACAAATGGCAGAAACTAAAACTGTAAATTTAGAAGTTAATTCTAATTTAGCTGAAACTGAAAAAGCGGTTACATCTTTAAAAACGCAATTAAGATTAGCACAACAAGAAGTATCATCATTAAGTGATAAGTTTGGTGCAACATCAAAAGAAGCAGTTGAAGCAGCTAAAAGAGCAGCAGAATTAAAAGATAGAATAGGTGATGCTAAAAATCTTACAGATGCATTCAATCCAGATGCTAAATTTAAAGCGTTATCTAATTCATTAGGTGGAGTTGCTTCTGGTTTTGCAGCATATCAAGGTGCATTAGGTTTAATTGGTGTTGAAAGTAAAGAAGTAGAAGCACAAATATTAAAAGTGCAATCTGCTATGGCTATTGCTCAAGGTGCTCAAGCAGTTGGAGAAAGTGTAGATGCTTTTAAACAATTAGGTGCAGTTGTTAAATCTTATTCAATAGTTCAAAAAGCGATTACTGCTGGACAATGGTTATGGAACGCTGCAATGGCAGCCAATCCTATCGGTGCATTAGTTGCTGTTGTTGTTGCGTTAGTTGCTGCTGGTTATGCATTAGTAAAAATGTTTATTGCCAGTTCAGATGCTACTATGAAAGCAGAAGCAGCTAATAAAGCATTAAATAAAGAATTAGATACACAAATAAAAAACCAAAAGTTAGCCACACAAGAAGCAGATTTAAGTAGGGATGCTCAATTAAAAATGGCTAAAGCATCTGGTAAAAGTGCTGCTGAAATTAGAAAACTATCAGTTGAATTAGCAAATCAAGAAGTAGCACAAAAGATGGCAAATGCTCAAACATTAAGAGCAATTGCAATAGAAGCTATTAGGGTTGCTGGTTTAGAAGATGCTACAGATGCACAAAAAGAAACTGCTAAAAGAGCATTAAAAGAATTTAATGATGCTAATGATGCTTTAAAAACATCTGTATTAAATAGAAGAAAACTTTTAATAGATAATAAAGTTGCAGAAACACAAGAGCAAACAGATGCAACTAAAAAAGCAAATGATGCTGCAAAAGCAAAACGTGATGAAGCTACTAAAAAAGAATTAGATGATATTAAAAAAGCAAATGAGGATAAGTTAGCTGAAGAAAAAAGATTAAGAGATGAAAGAAGAAAACTATTTGAAGATGCAATTAAAGCAGCAGATGATTTAGAAAAAAGTTTAAGAGAAAGTGCGGAAACACCAGCAGAAAAAGAAAATAGAGAGTATTTAGAAAAGAAAAAAATACTTGAAGATAATTATCGTTCAACAGAATTATTAGATAAACAACATAGAGAAAATTTAAGAAATATAGATAATGAAGCGTTTGCTTTAGAAGCTGAAAAAGCTATTGAAAAAACAGAAGCACAAAGAAAAATAGATGCCGATGAAATAGCAGCAGCACAAGCAGTTGCTCAACATAAAAAAGATATTCAAGATGCACAATTTGCTTTAGCTTCTAATGCGGTTGGATTTTTAAAAGAAATTGCCGGTAAAAATAAAGCAATACAAAAAGCTTCTATTATAGCTGAAAATGCTATCGGTATAGGTAAAATGATTATAGCAAATAATACTGCAAATATAGCTGCATTAGCTACGCCACAAGCTATTGCAACTTCTGGAGCATCTGCCGCACCAGTTATAGCTATGAATAATATTTCAACTGCATTGGGTGTTGCTACTACTATTGCTGCAACTGCAAAAGCATTAAGTGCAGTGGGTGGTGGAAGTGCTGGAAGTGGTGGAAATGTAGGTGGTGGTGTTAGAGGTGGTGGTGCAGCACCACAATTTAATGTTGTAGGCAATAGTGGAGTTAATCAGTTAGCAGAAACATTAGGTGGTAATTCACAACAAGCACCAATACAAGCATATGTAGTTGCATCAAATGTAACATCAGCACAAAGTTTAAATCGTAATATAGTTAATAATGCTTCTTTAGGATAGTTATAAGTATCATTAACTAATAAAAACAGACTTAATGTTAGTTATTTAAAACAAAACACAAATAATTTAATTTTTAAAAAAAAAGTATATGAAGTTAGATGTTATTTATTTAGATATAGACGAAGAAAATATAAAAGATGGAATAGATGCTATTAGTTTAGTTAAATTTCCAGCAATAGAAGAAAATTGGGTTGCATTAAATGAACACAAAGTAGAATTAAAAACTATTGATGAAGATAAAAGAATAGTTATAGGTTTAGCTTTAATTCCAGAAAAGGATATTTATAGAAGAAATGGTGATTATGAATATAACATTAGGTTTTCAAAAGAAACAGTTAGAAAAGCATCAGAGTTATATTTAAAGAAACTTAAAATACATAATTCAACATTAGAACACGACAAAAAAACTGAAGGTGTTTATACAATAGAAAGTTGGATTGTTGAAGATATTAAAAAAGATAAATCAGCTATTTACAATTTAAATGCAGTTGAGGGTGCTTGGGTAGTTGTTCAACGTATAGAAAATGACGAAGTATGGGCAGATGTTAAAAGTGGTAAATATCAAGGATATAGTATTGAAGGATATTTCAGCGAAAAAGCAGAATTAAATCTACAAGAAAGTAAAGATTTAGAATTGATTGAAAAGATAAAACAAATATTAATAAATAATTAAAATGGGAAAAAACAAGTACACAAGTCCAAAGGACGCTAAAAGAGGTTGTTTATGTGATGATAGCACATATTCATCAGAATGTTGTAAAGGTGAATTAATCAATCAAGGTATTGGTTCAACAGTTTCACAAGGTACTTCAACTGTAACAATAGTTGATGGAGTTAGAACAACAGTTAGAGAAAACGGATAAACAATTTATAACAAATATAAATAGTATTAATTTTTAAATAAAAAATAGATGAACCCAGAGGTTAAAAAAATTGGAAATAAGTTATTTGACAAAGTAGAATTGTCAAGTCAAAAAGTAGAATTAGCTTTTGATTTTAGTACAATTATAAAACAAACAGATGATGCTTTAAAAGGAACATCTTCTGCTACTGATAAATTAAATAAAGCAGCAGCAACATTTATTGAAGCAAAAAAAGCATTTGATAGATATCAAAATGTACCAGCAACATATCAAAAAAATGTAGATGGTTATTATAAAGAATATAATAAGAAAGCACAAGAATTAGGAATAGATACTAAAACTACTCAATTTTATCAAGAATATTTAACTGTTGTTTCAAAAATAGGACAAATATCAGATAATGTTGGTCAAATGAAAACAGCTATTTCATCAGTTAAATAATTAAATAAGTAAAAATGAACGTAGTAAATCAAATTAAAGAACTTTTGGGTATGGAAGTAAAACTTGCTCAAATGAAATTACAAGATGGTGTTACTGTTATTGAAGCAGAAGCATTTGAACCAGAAATGGCAATCTTTATAGTTAATGAAGATGAAAGAGTACCAATGCCAGTTGGTGAATATATGCTTGAAGATGGTAATGTTTTAAAAGTAGAAGTTGAAGGTATTATTTCAGCTATTGAAATGCCCGAAGAAGAAGCACCAGAAGTTGAAGAAGAAATTGAAACTAAAGCACCAACAGAACAAGAAATGACTGCTGAGGTAGCTACACCTAAAAGAGTAGTTGAAAGTGTAACTAAAGAAATGTTCTTTTCTGAAATTGAAAAATTAAGAGCAGAAATTGCTGAATTAAAATCAGTAAAAGATGAAGTTGTTGAATTGTCT
>JBEICW010000097.1:0-8871 GCA_040383785.1 Ignavibacteria bacterium
CTTTTGTGCTTGTTTTATATTTTCTGTATAATTTCTATACCTGCTTGTTGGTTTATCTTGACAAAAGTTGAAGCTCTTTAGGCCAAATGTGTTTGGATTTAGTGAGATTTAAGACATCTTGTCTTGCTTGATAAATTATCATAGAAGCTACTTAGTTTCCTGAAAATCCTTAATTTTTAAAGCAATTTTATTCACAAATTTAAAATAAAGAATTCGCAAAAGTTTTACAGAAATTTAATAAACATGTTGTATAAGTTTTTAGGAGGATTTAAAATGTAATTAAAACCTAAGTAAATTTATATTTTATAACTCAAAATGTGCAAAACTATTTGAATACAAAAACCTAAATTCTATATTCTTACTTTTTTCTTATTTTTTAATAAGTTAATTTTGAATTAAACAAATAATCAATTTTAATAATATAAATATGACAAATTATAATTTAGACTCAAAGATAACCGTAGCAGTTATTGGAAGCGGAGCTATGGGTAGTGGAATTGCACAAGTTGCTGCTACTTACGGTCATAAAACTTTCCTTTTTGATATAAGTAATGACGTTTTGGATAAAGCAAAAAGTAAATTATTTACTTCGTTAGATAAATTGGTTGAAAAATCTAAATTATCAATTGAAAAAGCTGAAACAATTAAAAATAATATTACTTTTACAAACCAATTAGAAGATATTAAAGATGCAAAATTAGTTATTGAAGCAATTATTGAAAATAAAGATGTAAAACATGCTGTATTTTCAAATATTGAAGCATTGGTTTCTAATGATTGTATAATCGGAACTAATACTTCCTCGATTTCAATTGCCTCATTATCATCAATATTCAAAAATAAAGAGAGATTTCTGGGTATTCACTTTTTTAATCCTGCTCAAATATTACCATTGGTAGAGTTAATTCCAAGCATAAATACAAATAGTGAAGTATTGGTTCAAACAAAAGCATTAATTGATGCTTGGGGTAAATTAACAGTAATAGCAAAAGATACTCCAGGGTTTATTGTAAATAGAATTGCAAGACCATATTATAGCGAGGCAATTAGAATCTATGAAGAGGGGATAGCCGACATTGCTACAATAGATTGGGCAATGAAATCTATAAGTGGTTTTAGAATGGGACCTTTCGAACTTATGGACTATATTGGACATGATGTAAATTTCATTGTCACTGAAACAGTTTGGAAAGATATGTTCTACGACCCAAGATTTAAGCCATCAATTTCACAAAAAAGACTTTATGAAGCTGGTCAGTACGGTGTAAAATCTGGCAAAGGCTTTTATGATTATGCAGAAAATGCAATCAAACCAACTCCAAATGAAAATGCAAAATTAGGTAATTTGATATTTAATAGAATATTGGCAATGCTGATAAACGAAGCTGCCGATGCAGTTTATTATAATATTGCAAATGCTAAAGATATTGAAATTGCAATGACAAAAGGTGTAAATTATCCTAAAGGATTATTAATTTGGTCTGATGAAATTGGCTTAGAAAATATATTAGTCACGATTGATGAATTATATGAAATATATCGCGAAGATAGATACAGAGCATCATCACTGATTAGAACAATGGTCAAAAAAAATCAAAAATTCTTAGCATAATCTTTTTTAACAAATAAAAATATAAAAAAATGAACACTCCTGAAAATCATGAAATAAAAACAGCACTTTTATCTGTTTCTGATAAGACTAATATAGTTGAATTTGCTAAAGAATTAGTAGCTATGGGTGTAGAAATATACTCAACTGGTGGAACTAAAAAAACACTTTTAGAAAGCGGAATTAAAGCAAAATCTATATCCGAATTAACTTCTTTCCCTGAAATTATGGGTGGTAGAGTAAAAACTCTACATCCTATGGTTCATGGTGGACTATTAGCAGATTTGGGAAATGAAGAACACATTAGCGAAATGACAGCAAATGCAATTAAATCAATAGATTTGGTAGTAATTAATTTGTATCCATTTGAGCAAACTCTCAAAAATGCAAATTCATCTCATGCTGATTTGATTGAAAATATTGACATCGGCGGACCGGCAATGCTTAGAGCATCGGCTAAAAACTACAAATGGACTTTTACTGTAATTAACCCATCAAAATACAACGAAGTAGTTGAAATTCTAAAAGCCAACAATACTTGTGTGCCATTGGAAGTTAGAAAAGAGTTTGCTGCAGAAGTATTTTCATTAACTGCATATTATGATGCTATGATTTCTAATTATTTCAATACTTACAATGGCAATGAATTTCCTAATAACTTTAGTATTGGTTTGAAAAAAGAGTATTCTTTACGTTATGGAGAAAATCCTTTTCAATCGGCGGCTTTATATTCTAAAACAAGTTATATTCCTAACAGCACACAAAAAACTACTTCACAAACTACAACTTCTCCATTTAGTGATATTTTTGAGAAATTACACGGAAAAGAATTATCGTATAATAATATTTTAGATATAGATGCAGCATCTCGCTTGATTTTGGAGTTTGTAACTGAAGTTAATAATACAACTAATCCAGAATATGCAGTTGCAATTATCAAACATACTAATCCATGTGGAGTTGGAATTGGAGATAGTTTAATTGATGCATATAATAAAGCATTTG
Source organism: Ignavibacteria bacterium (assembly GCA_040383785.1). Taxonomy (GTDB): domain Bacteria; phylum Bacteroidota; class Ignavibacteria; order Kapaibacteriales; family UBA2268; genus JBDNHS01. Next base: position 2,615 of record JBEICW010000097.1, read on the forward strand.
CAACTGATACTGTATCGCCATTTGGTGGAATTTTAGCATTTACTCACGAAATAGATTTAGCAACTGCCGAAGTTATCCATAGTTTGTTTGCTGAGGTTTTGATTGCGCCAAATTTCACACCTGAGGCATTTGAATTATTAAGCAAAAAGAAAGACAGAAGATTAATCAAAGCAAATTATGAATTACTTAAAAATAGCCTAAAATATGAAGTAAAATCAGTTGCAGGAGGAATATTAATTCAATCTACTGACGATATTTTGTATAATGATGATGAACTAAAAATAGTTACCAAGAGACAACCAACTGCTGATGAAATGCAAGGATTAATGTTTGCTTGGAAAGTGAGCAAACATATCAAATCAAATGCAATATTATTTGCTTCTAAAGATAGAACACTTGGAATAGGGGCTGGGCAAATGTCGAGGGTAGATTCTTCGCGAATTGCAACTGAAAAAGCAAAATTAATGAATATAGATTTGAAAGGTTCGCTATTAGCTTCAGACGCATTTTTTCCATTTGCTGATGGACTGTTGCAAGCAGTCGAAATGGGCGTTACAGCAGTAATTCAGCCAGGTGGTTCGGTGCGTGACGAAGAAGTAATAAAAGCCGCAGACGACAATAATATAGCAATGATTTTCACTGGCTCAAGACACTTCAAGCATTAAAATTATCATAAAAGAACGAAAAATTAGAATTTATTATCGGGGGCGAATTTTTTTCGTCCCTTTTTTTGCGAATATTTTGCACTATTTGCACTCATTTCCGTATTTTTCACAAAAAACTTCACGATATTTCACGATTTTTGCCCGTTTTTTTTATTTGTAGGGATAGGTTGTGACTTATCATTCTTCTAAAATTGACAATTCGCGAATTGTCCCTACAATATAATTTTTAAAAAAATTTCACGATATTTCACGATTTTTGCAGTATTTATTATTTTTTTTCTTAAATTATGTTTTCAAATAACAAAGTTTAAAAAATTTATATTCTTACAAATTGTTGACGATTTAAGGTTTTAATTATTATGTAATATCTGCATTATTAATAACTCTACAATACCGAGCCAGTATAGTCGTATTATAGGCGATAAAGAGTACGAGCTCAGAGAGTTAAAGTCCGTATAATAATTTCAAAAATAAAAATTATACTAAAACGACTAAATATAAAATATAACAGGAGATTTATGGAAAGACAAGTTATAATTCATATTGAGAAATTGCCAGAAGGTGTTTATCTTGCAACTTCTGAAAGTTTACAGGGTTTGGTAGCTCAAGGGCGAACAATTGCCGAAACTATTGAAATAGCAAATGATGTAGCAAAAAAGATAATTGAATCAAGCGAAGAAAAAATTAACGAGTTTGTTACTTATTCTGAAAGTTTTGATTATCCATTAGTAATAGGTGTTTGAGGTATGTAATGGGACGTTTATCTGGTTTCCGGTACAGACAAATTGTTAGAATATTAAAGTTATTTGGATTTGAATTCGAACGACAAGCTGCAGGAAGCCATGAAATCTGGTACAATTCAAAAACTAAACTTTTTACCACAATTCCTAACCACACAGGAGATATGCCCGAAGGTACTTTAAGGGCTATACTCAAACAGGCTAATATTCCAATAGATGAATTTTTAGAAAATAAATAATTTAATTGCCACTATTGCAACTTAAAAACGGCAGTTTGGTAGTGAGATGCACGCCATCGAAAGGAGCAGAATGTATTTAAGAGTTCAGGAAATCATAAGTTTGGTAACTTTGTGCATAAAAAAAGACGTTACTTATTTGTAACGTCATCTTTCAAAGGATTTAATTTCAACTCAAATAAGAACAGATAAGTTGTTATTACTCAGCACTTTCAACTAATTTTCCTTTGTTATTTGCATCATAAATTAGATAAATTAGACTAAAAACTAATGATGCAAATAAACTTATCATCAAAATAATTACTCTTCTTGGAGAGCTTCTTTTAACTGGAGGAGTAGCCAAATCAAGTGCTTCTACTACTGGTAAATCTTTTTCTGCTTGTATTGCTTCTTGAAATTTTTGCGTTTCCAAATAAACTATTACCTGCTCCAAAATCTTTTTATCTCTAAATATATTTGTATATTGTCTTGAAAGTTCTGGAATTTTATTTATTGAAATCGAAAAATCATCATCACCAGTAACCCCACCACGTTGAATTTTCATATATTGTTCTTTTAAAGATTCAACTTGCTTTTTTAGTGTTTTTACACTTTCAGAATTTTGGTTTTGTTGGTACATTGCAAGGTCTAATTCACTTTGAGCTTTGCTTAATTCAGTACCAATTTCGATAGCTTGCAAAACTATTGCCTTGCCTTGCTCTTCTATATCAATAATTTTATTATCAGTTTGAAATTGCTCATAAATAAAGTTTAAAGTATCTAATTTAGATTTATATTTAACTATTTCATTTTCTAAGTATATTTTTGATTTTTTGGCAGTTGAAGTACTTTTGGTTCTTACATTATAATCCAAGCCCTTGATTGCAGTATTTGAAATTTGAGCACTTAGGTTGGCTATATATTTCTCTTTATCTTTGTTAGGTAAGTAGTCTGTTTTAAGTGAAGTAGTAATTGCTACCAATCCACTTTTTTCTAATTTTATTGTTAATGCATCTTGAAAGAATTTTACAATTTCATCTTTATCCATATCTTTATAAAGTGATATTGTATCTAATTTTAATTCATTAATCACATAATTAATATTTGACCTACTTATCAAAATATCAGCAAATACCCTTGATTGACCACTTGATTTTCCTCCTCCCAAAGCATCTAAACCCAATCCAGCTCCCGCAGAACTAAGACTTTGTATAAATCCAGATAACCCCCCACCACTGCTTTCTTGTTGAGGCAGAAGAGTAGCAGTTGATTGGTACTCATAAGGGAAAATGAATGTTAAACCCACAAAAAGTGTTGGAATTAAAACACATATTTTAATGATAAAACCAATTCTTTGTTTTAAAATTAAAAATATTTTAGATATTGTTATTGAGCCTTCAACTTGCATTTTTATTTTAACTTTGTATTTTGAAATTGAAAAGAAATTTTAGATGAAATTTAATTTAGAATTTATTACATAAAAAAATAAATTTGGAAGAATATCTATTAATTATTAGCTATCTACTAATATTAACTATGGTTAGTACAACCCCCATAATAGTTACTAATTGAGTTGTAATAGTTAAAGCATCGGTAAATACTTCAATAAATGAGGCCTCTTTTTCAGGTGGAACCAAAATTGCATCACCTGGTTCTAAAACATAATCTTTATTTTTGGCTAGAAACTGCTCACCTTTATATTTTGTAATAAAAGTTTCTTCAATATCTGCTCTAAATCCATATCCACCAGCTAAGATTATATAATCTTCATAAGAGAAATTTTTATTGAATGGAATAATACCTGGGTTATTTACACGACCTTGAATATTAATATAATCTTTTTTCCTTGGAACAATAATAGAGTCTTTGTGAACTAATAAAATATTATCATCAGATTTAAAGTCTTTTAAAATTTTATTAAAGTTAATAGCAATTGCACCTCTTTTTTCACGGATTTTTGCTTGATAATATCTTTGTTCGCCTTTTGACATCTCAGAAGGTAATATTTTATCCAATCTAATAAGCTCTTCATCTTTTCTATCAGCTTCTGCTTGTCTAATATATTCAACTGCTTCAATTGCAGCATCCACTTTAAATCCCCCAGCCCTGCTCAATAAATCAGCAACAGTTTCCTTGCCTTCATTTAATGAGAAATACCCTGGGTAATTAACTTCACCTGTTATAAAAACATATTTAATTTTTTCCCAATCTCTAATTTTCTTTACATAAACTTTATCACCAGAGACCAATTCTAAATCGCCATCTAATTTATCTAATCCAATAATTTTATCCTTCCAAGAGGTTAAATTAACATAAAATCTTGTAAACTCTCTTGTTTTCGGATTATAACGAGAAACTTCTACCGAATCTAAAAATGAAGAGTTTAAAAATCCTTGTCCAAATTTAATTAAATCAGATAATTTATCTCCTTGTACGAACTCACATTCAATTGGTGATGGTACTTCACCAGATAACTCTATACTTTCATTAATTGATAATCTATTAACAATTATATGGTCTCCACCAAGTACAAAAGGATTTGCATCTTTTTCTGAAAGAGAATAATATCGTTGTAAATCTATATTAATTCTCTCATTTGTTTCGCTTCTTATCAAGGTAATTTTGCGTATAGACGACTCTTCTTTGAATCCACCTGCACGGTCAATTATTTCAGAAACTCTGTCTACGGCTGTTGCAGAAACCATTGTTGGCTTTTGTACGATACCACTAACAGTTACTTTGAATGAACGTAATTTGGTAAGAGCTACAAATATATTGTCAGTTTTGTAAATGCTTTTAATTTTATCAATTATAAGGCGATATGCTTCGGATAATTTTTTATTTTTGAGATTGACTATGCCTATACTTTTTAAAATTAAATTTCCATCTGGAGATACTTCGGCTTTAATATCACGAACACCAGTAGTTGCAAATGAAATTGAAAATTCATCAAATGGACCAACAATATATTTATCCGCTTCAATTTCTTTTTCTATAAGCCCTTGATTTTCTTTAGAAATTTGCTCAGACCTTTCAAAAGCAAGGGTATCAATAAATCCTCTTTTTGCTCCAGTAACATTAAAATAATCTACTTGAGCATAAATATTTATAGCACTAAAAAAATTAAATATGAATAAAAATACTATTAATTTTGTTAATTTTATGTTTGTCATTTGTGGTATATAGTTAATTATAATTTTTTATAATTCAATTATTCAATAATCGTCTAATTATAAGTTACAAATATAACAAAAAAATATAATATTAATAAACTCATTACATTTAAAGCAGATAAAAATATGACATTAGCATTAAATTTGGAATTATTAGAAGTGGCTATCAAAGCAGGATTAGAAGCTGGGAAAGTGCTAAATTACGGATTAACTCAAGACTATGAAATATCTTACAAAGGCGATATTAATAATCTTGTAACTGAATATGACAAAAAAGCTGAAGAAATTATAATTAATATGATTAGTGATAAATTTCCTAATCACTCGTTTTTGGCGGAAGAAAGTGGAGCAACTAACACTCAAAGTGATAATATACGTTGGGTAATAGATCCACTTGATGGCACTGTGAATTTTGCTCATAAATTACCAATTTTCAGTGTAAGTATCGCTGCAGAATTAAATGGTGAAATACTATGTGGTGTGATATTTCAGCCAGTATTGAATGAATTATTTACTGCTGCGAAAGGTAACGGTGCATATTTAAATGATAAAAGAATTTCGGTTTCTAAAAATGCAAATTTTGATACAGCATTTTTGGTTACTGGATTTCCTTATAATGTAAATGAAAATCCAGATAATTGCCTTGATGATTTTGCTAAAATTTTGAGTAAAGGTTTGCCCGTTAGACGACTCGGTTCAGCTGCAATTGACCTTGCTTATGTGGCTTGTGGAAGATTTGATGCATTTTGGGAAGTTAGTCTAAATGCTTGGGATGTAGCTGCTGGTGCAATTTTAGTAGAAGAAGCGGGAGGAATAGTTACCAATTACAAAAACGAAAAGTTCTTGGTTAATGATAATAGTTTGATTGCAAGTAATGGTCATATCCATCAAAATATAGTTGAAATCCTAAAAAGGAAATAATTCAAAAATTAAATAATTAAAAATGCAAATTGAAATCCAATTAATGTCTGGAGCAGGTAATTTATTTACAGTGATTGATAATAGAGATAAAAAAATATCTACAGATTTCGTTCAGAAAAATCATATTAAATTATCACAGAATTTAGGTAGAAATAAAATTAATACCGAAGGAATAATGTTGCTCGAAAATGGATTTGAAAGTAATGATATTTCAAATGGAACTATTTACGATTTTGTATGTAAATTTTTCAATCCAGATGGCTCTACTGGAATGATGTGTGGAAATGGCGGTAGATGTATTATTCAATTTGCAAAAGACAAAATGTTTGCCGATTTTGAAAGGACTGAAATAAACAAATCTGACTTCACTTTTTTTATGGCAAATACTATTTATAATGGAAAGATTATCAGTAATAATTATGTGGAATTAGTTTTGCCAAAGCATAACTTAATTGAGCAAAGAGAATTATTGATTAATAATATTAATTATAAATTCACGTATGTTCATAATGGAAGCGACCATTCGGTTTTTGATTTATCACA
>JBEICW010000098.1:0-8813 GCA_040383785.1 Ignavibacteria bacterium
CCAAAATTATAATTTCAATTAACTTTATAGTATTTAAGGAGAAATAAAATGCTAAAAGGATATATTCCTGAGTTTGTAAAAATCAAACCAACTTTGATTTTTTGTCTTGTTTTAACAGTTTTATTAGTTAATAGTTCTTTAGTATTAGCAAATAATCCCGAGTTTAATGTAGTAACCCTCAAGGGCGAAACTCAAGTTAAAAGAGCAAATGGTAAAGATTGGGAAAACATAAGATCTGGCGACAAATTATTCGCAGATGACCAAGTCAAAATTGGTAATGGTGCTTATTTGGCTTTATTACATTCTAGTGGTTCGCCATTAGAAATTAGTAAATCAGGTAATTACACTGTAAAAAAACTTGCAAGTCAAGCTACTACTCAAAAAAGTGATGTAACTAAAAAATTCACTAAATACCTAGTAGAAGAATTAAAAGGTTCTGATGATGTATTGGCTTCTGGTGATTACAGAAAAAAAATGAAAAACTTAGGTGCCGTAGAAAGAGCTATGGACAAAGGTTCTGATGGTAAAATATTTGGTAATTTGCCATTAAATACTTACTCTATCGATAAAACAGTTGATTTTACTTGGTATGCTGCCGATGGTGCTACTGAATATAAATTTAACATTAAAGATTCTGACGGCAAAGTAGTATTTGATAAAAATGTAAATTCTACATCAATCCAAGTAAATACAAGTGATTTGAATTTAAAATCAGACGAATGTTATTTCTGGAATGTTACTTCAAATGGCAAAGCATCAGAAGATTATTGTTTATATAACTTTAATACAACTGAAACTGCTACTATTAATAATGACTTAAAAACTATTGAGGAAGAAATTGGTGCAGATAACGAAGCAATGTTATCTTTAGTAAAGGCTTCTTATTATGCAGATAAAAATATCAACGCAAAAGCAAATGAAGAGTTTAAAAGAGCATTAACTATCTCTGATAATCCCTCTTATAGAGTTATTTATGCAAAATTTTTGTTGAAATTGGGTTTAAATCAAGAAGCTGAAAAATTGATTAATAACTAATTATTTATTTAAAATCAGTTTAAAGTTTTCAATATTACAATAGGCAATTCATTTATTTGAATTGCCTATTTTTATTTATTAAAAGTCCTGGGTTACATCTATTAATTTAGCTAATTTATTTGTTTAACTTTCAGCAAATGGATAGTCTGTATAACCTTCTGGTCCTGGACTATAAAAGGTTTTTGGGTTATATTCATTTAAGGGCAAATTGTTTCTAAATTTACTTACCAAATCTGGGTTTGATATAAATAATTTTCCAAAGGAAATTGCGTCTGCTTGGTTATTAATAACTGCTTCATTACCAGTTTCAAAAGTGTATCCGCTATTGGCAATCAAAGTACCTTTGTAGATATATCTATAATAGGCAGAGGGTTTTCTTAAATACTCTTTATGTTCTCCTTCAGGAATTATCAAATATGGCTCCAAAATGTGTAAATATGCTAAATTGTAATCATTGAGCATATTAATTACATAAGTAAATGTGCGAACAACTGTGCTATCATACATACCATTTATCAAGCCACTTGGCGAAAGTCTAATCCCAACTCGTTCATTTCCAATAGCCGAACATACTGCTTTTAGAACTAATTCCAAAAATCTTGCTCTATTTACAATTGTTCCGCCAAATTCATCGGTGCGTTGATTAGAGCCATCACAGATAAATTGGTCTATTAAGTAACCATTTGCACCGTGTAATTCAATTCCATCAAATCCTGCTTCTATTGAATTTATTGCTGCTTGTTTGTATTGTTCTACAATTTCGTATATCTCATCTTTGGTTAGTTCGCGAGGTGTTGATTTATCTTGCAAACCGTCTATGGTGCGGATTTGTCCACCAGCACTAATTACAGAAGGTGCCAGAGGCAAATCCCCATTCAAAAAACTTGGGTGTGATACCCGACCAACATGCCATAATTGACAGAATATTTTGCCACCTTTTTGATGCACAGATTCAGTTACTTTTCGCCACCCAGTGATTTGCTCTTGTGTATGTATTCCTGGTGTATCCATATAACCTATGCCCATTTCGGAGATTTGAGTACCTTCGGATATTATCAATCCAGCACTTGCCCTTTGGGTATAATACTCAATATTTAGTTCATTTGGTACTCGGCTCTTTCCCGAACGTGAACGGGTAAGCGGAGCCATAATGATACGATTTTGTAGAACTATATTTCCAATATTGAGAGGAGTAAATAAGTCTGCCATTTGATTTTAAGGTAATTTTGTAAACATTTCTAATCTAGTTAGAATATAGACGAATTATAGTATAAGATTGATATTAATATTCTGTATAAAAACTTTCAAAAAAAAAAATTAAAATATTATTAAAATTTAAATAAGGAAGAAAATTTCCAGTATTAAAACTACTTCATCACTCTTTCCCAAAAATCTGAGGTCAGATTTGGGGATTTGTATTTTAGTAATTCTTGCCAGTTGGGGTATGATTTTTTGAATGTTTCGCTGCTCATTCTTGCATCTTTGGCTATGTATATCGCTCCACCCAATTCTGTGATGATTTTATCGGTTTGGTCTAATATTTTGAGTAATTCACCAAAATTTCGGTCAATTTTAAAGTCTATAGCGAGAGTTATTCCTCTTTTTGGGAAAGACATCAACCCAAGTGATTTTACATTGCCAAAGGTCTTTAAAACAGTTAAAAAAGATACAAACCCACCTTTATTAATCTTATTCAATATTTGATTAAGAATAAATATATTTTCTAAAGTAGATTTCTGAAATGGCAATACAAATTGGTATTGAATAAATCCATTTTTGCCATATAATTTATTCCAATTACCTACTCCGTCAAGTGGGAAAAAGTATTTATCGTAATGAATATATTTCAGTTTATTTTTATCAATTTGCTTATCAAAGTATAATTTATTGAATAAATCTATGGTTTTATTATTGATTAATTCTGGCGTGAATGGTATATTTTTACCTTTTTTATGTAATGGTAGGTATTCCAAATTTGGCTCTTTTTTAACTCCATTTATAATATTTGTATGGTTTCTTACATGGTTAGCTCTCATATAAATGCCACGCCCTATTCTTTTTGGGTCGCTACTAATATCAAGCCACGCAACTGTATATTCGTGATGTTTTGTGCTTTGTTCATTTATCTCAAAAAACTCTTCTAAACTATAAAATTTGATACTTTCATTATAAATTTCAGAATTGTAATTCTCCATTACTTTTATTTCAGCCCAAGTAATTATACCTGTTAGTCCTAATCCACCTATAGTTGCCCTAAATAATTCAGGATTTTCTGATTTAGTGCAGATAAATCTGCCATTTTCGTTCACTAATTCAAATCTAACCAATTGATTTCCGAATGAACCAGCACTATGGTGATTTTTCCCGTGAATATCATTAGCAATTGCACCTCCCAATGTAATATATTTTGTGCCAGGTAATACATACAGAAAATATGCATTTGGGACTAAAAATCTAATTAACTCATCAAGGGTAATTCCGGCTTCGGCAGTTATAGTTTCGTTATCTTTATCAAAATGTATAAAATGGTTTAGTTTATTGGTTTTGATTAATTGCCCATTAGAATTTAAGCACGAATCGCCATAACTCCTCCCATTACCGTAAGGAAGGATAGTATTATTTGAATTGAATAAATCACCTATTTCAGATGCCCAATTTGGACTAATTATTTCAGTTTTATTCAGCTTAGGATAACGCCCCCAAGATAAATTATTGATTTGATTAATTTGATTGGATTTACTCATTGTTCAGTTTTGAGATTATATGAATATAGTTACTTAGTAATGTTAAACAGCAAGATATATGATGAATGCTATTAAAAGTGAAACTATATAACTGCTTTTATCTTTTGCGGCGAATACCACAGGGTCATCGGTCATTTTGCCACGTTCAGCAATTAGCCATAAATTCATAACCCAATATAATAATAACGGTGCCAATGCCCATAATAAACTTGGAGTAGAATATAATACTTTTACTTCTTCACTATTCAGATAAAGTACCAATACCATTATAGATAAAAAACCAGAGGATATGCCCATAGTTCTTAATAAAGAAATATCATCTACTGTATAGCCACGCCCTATTGTTTTTTGGATATTTTCCATTTTTAAGTAATTAAGTTCAGTAAATCGCTTAACAATCGCCAAACTCAAAAACATAAATAATGTAAATCCAATAAGCCAAGGAGATAAATAAATATTAGTTGCAATTCCACCGGCAAAAATTCTAATTGCATATAAAGATGCCAATATCAAAATATCTAAAATTGCAATTTTTTTAATGTATAATGAATATAATGAGGTAATTACAAAATAAAATAATAAAATTATGCTAAAATTAATATTTAAGAATAAAAATGACAATACAAATGAAACAATCAATAAAGTTGGCACTAAAACAAAAGCATATTGCAACCGTAAATGACCTGATGCAAAGGGACGATATTTTTTGGAACGGTGCTGTCTGTCGCTTGTCAAATCAGATAAATCATTTAATATATAAACAGCAGAAGCAACAAAACTAAACGAAAAAAATGCAATTGTTGAATTAAAAAGTAAATCTACATCTGCAATTTTATGTGCTAAGATAAGTGGAATTATCAAAATTAAGTTTTTTATCCATTGTAAAATTCGCAGCTCTTTTATTAATAATCCGGCATAATTATCATACTTATAAATTATCTTTTCAACACTTATCGACTTCAATATTTTATTAACTGAATAATCTGATTTCGCCACCAAATATGCTTTGTCTGCTCTTTTCCAAACATTTATATCTGCTAAAGAGTCACCTATATAATCAAATCCATTTTCTCCATAAAGTTCAACTAATTTGTTGGCTTTGTTGTGTGATTTGAGATTAAGTTTATCGGTACTTCCCAATACTTTATCAAATATCCCTACATATTCTTCTACTTCATCTGCTATAAATTGTGGAGTTGCAGTGGCTAATACTATTTTATGACCATTCGCTTTTTGTTCTTTTAGAAAATCTATAACTTCATAATTATATGGAAGGGTTTTAACATCAATTTTTGCTCTTTTGAAAACCTCTTGTTTGAAATTAGGTAATCCTTTAATTGCCCAAATTGGGAAGTATAAAATATAAAGTGGGTTGGTTTTGATTAAATAAGAAATCGCCTCAAAAAAACAATCTGTTTTTATCAGGGTTTCGTCTAAATCACAACAAAGCGGTATATTTTTATTTATATTCAAGTATTTATATTCAAGTATTTATATTTAAGTAGCTTTCTTTAAGTATTTATTTCTATTTTACAATTTATAATTCTCTTCAACTATCTCAAATTTGCTAAATTTTCCTTTACACTATCGAAAATTTCTTTCACATCTTCGTATTTAGCAAATCCAGATGAAATAGAATAGTATTTATTTTTATGCAAAAGTAATAATGCGGGAAAGCCATTAATGCCTAATTGTTTCACAAATGCAAATTCTTTTAAAGTTTTATTTTTAGTTTCTGGATTGGAAATTGCTCTACTAAACTCATTTAAATTAACACCTTTTTTATTCAAAATACTCTCGTAAGTAACTAATGAATTCAAAGTGTGTCCAAGTACAAAATGAACATATTGCAACTCTTTAACTACTGCAAATGCTAAGTCTGGTCTAATTTCTTTGACTACAGTTATCACTTCGGAAGCTAATTCTGAATTTAGGATATAACTCCCCTCTTTGAATAATTCCAAATATGGCTCTCCAAATTTTACACCTGTAGTTTGTTCTACTCTTGGATAAGCTTTTAATATAAAATCCTTCATTTTATAGGCAGGAGTAACTCCTTCGCCGATAATCATACCACCACTTAGAACTTCAAAATCAAAGTCATCTTTGTATTCTTCATATATTCTATAAATAACATTACTAAACCCAAAACACCACCCACACATAGAATCATAAACATAAATGATTTTTGGCAAAGATGCTTTTTCTTCTATTTCATGATTTTGCAAAGTTACATTTTCAGTAGTTATTCCACTCATTTTTTAAGACTTTAAAATTAATAAAGTAAAATACAAGTTATTAAATTATTTTTGTACTATTATAATTCGTAAAATTAACATAAATTATTAAAATTTACATAATTTTACAAAAAAAAAAACTAAAATTCAAAACTACAAAAAGGATAATTTATGCAATTTCAAATAAGAGAAGCCAATCGCAATGATATCAATACTATTTATGATTTTATAAAAGGATTGGCAATTTATGAAAAATTAGAAAATGAATTTATTGCTACCCATTCCGTCTTAGAAATAACTATTTTTGACCAAAAATATGCAAATGTACTAATTGGAAATGAAATTGATGAAATTGGTAATGAAACTCCAGTGTGTTTTGCATTGTATTTTTACAATTATTCTACATTTTTGGCAAAACCTGGGATTTATCTTGAAGACTTATTCGTAATTCCAGAAAAACGCAGCAAAGGGTATGGGACTAAGATGCTTAAAGAGTTAGTAAAAATAGCAATCTCCAAAAATTGTGGAAGAGTAGAATGGTCTGTTTTAAATTGGAACTCACCAGCAATTAAAGTATATGAAGGCATTGGCGCCAATCCGCAATCCGAATGGACAGTATATAGATTAACAGAAAGCGAAATGATAAATTTTACAAAGTAATTTATCACAAAAGATTTATCCTTTTTTATCTTAAAGTAAATATATTCAAACAATTTGATATAATTTTTGAATTATATTTGTTATATTAATAACTATCAAATTATTTAAAACTCAAACATATTTACTACAAATAAGACTTAATTAGTATTAGATTGAGTTGACTTTTTTTAGAAATTAAATAAGAAATGAATATAAATAGCACAGTATTATTAGATAATGGAGTAGATATTCCGATTTTGGGATTTGGCACATATCAATCCAAAGCTGGAAATGAAACTCAAAATGCCGTTAGATTGGCATTAGATTATGGATATAGACATATCGATACTGCTGCAATTTATGGTAATGAAAATGATGTAGCAAAGGCAATTCAAGACTCAAAAGTAGATTTGAATGATTTATTTATAACTACAAAAGTTTGGAATGCAGACCAAGGTTATGACAACACACTAAAAGCTTTAGACCAAAGTTTGCTTAAATTAAATATGGATTATGTAGATATGTATTTAGTTCACTGGCCCCAACCAGGGCTTAGATTAGATACATGGAAGGCAATGATGACTATCTATGAACAAGGAAAAGCGCGCGCAATAGGAATAAGTAATTATACAGAAAAACATATTGATGAATTGCTTATTGATTCACCTATAGTACCGGGTGTAAATCAAATAGAAATGACGCCTTATTTATACCAGAAAGAATTAGCTGAACATTGTCTAAAAAATAGAATTCAAATTGAATCTTATAGCCCTCTGACTCAAGGCAAAAAAATCAACGAACCACGATTGGTTGCATTAGCAAATAAATATGGCAAAACTGCTGGACAAATGTTAATCAGATGGTCGATTGAACATAATTTTATAGTATTACCTAAGTCTGCTACTGCCGAAAGAATAAAAGAAAATGCAGAAGTATTTGATTTTAGTATTACCAAAGAAGATTTAGATTTTATGGATAGTTGGGATGAAAACTTTAGAGTATCTTGGAATCCATATAATTTACAAGAATAAAAATTAAAAAAAATTCTATAAATTACAACATAATTAACTAAATAATTGTATTATTAACAATAACGGAGTTCAGAATGAACAGAAGAAATTTCCTTGTAAAATCATTAGGTGCAGCTACATTTGTAGGTTTAGCTGTAGTTGGCGGTAGTGTATTAACATCTTGTGGTGGTAGTGATAAAGCTGCTGCTGATTGTAATGATTTATCTGCTTTAACTGCCGAAGAAAAAGCATTACGTACCAACTTCAAGTATGTAACAGCATCTACAGAAGCTGGAAAACAATGTTTAAATTGCCAATTCTACAAAGCACCAGCTACAGAAGCTGAGTGTGGAGGTTGCCAACTATTCAAAGGTCCGATAGTTAAAGAAGGATATTGCATCTCTTGGGCTATGAAACAGTCATAATTACATTTAGACTTTAAGTTAAGTTCATCTTAAAAAAGGGATAGGTTACAACTTATCCCTTTTTTTGTGTTTCTTGTAATATCCTATTATCAAACTACATTTTCTTCTTGGCTAATAATGATTCTGAGTTTTCGTTTAGTTTGATGGTGTTGGATAATTTGCCTAAACCATCAATTTCAAGTGTAAATTCATCGCCATCATTAACCCAAATTGGAGTAAATTCTTGACCTTTTTCTTTGGCTTCTCTTGCCCATGTGCCATTTAATTCAAGGTAACATCCTGTTCCAACTGTGCCAGAGCCAATTACATCACCAGGGAAAATCTCAACTCCATACGATACTCTTTCTATAATTTCAGCAAATGAAAAGGTCATATCTTTTGTATTGCCATAGCTCACTTGTTTACCATTATGGAATGCTTTCATCTCCAAATCATACATATTACCTTTGATTTTATTGGTTTCATCATCAACAATATTATCAAATAATTCATCTGGAGTAGCGAGATATCTGCCTAGTGTTGTGGCAAAATCTTTACCTTTGGCAGGTCCCAAATTTAGTAACATTTCTTCCATTTGAAGTGTGCGAGCCGACCAATCGTTCATAATTGTAAAGCCTGCGATATATTCATCAGCAACTTCAGCTTTGATATTTTTGCCACGTTTGCCAATTACAACAGCCCACTCTAATTCAAAATCTAATTTAAGCAAATGGTCTTTTTCGA
>JBEICW010000099.1:0-8714 GCA_040383785.1 Ignavibacteria bacterium
CCTGAATATTGTGCCTATGGTACTGACAATACTAGATATGGCAGTTCTATAGGTTATAGGATGATTAATTCAGATAATAGGTCTTTTTGGCTTTTCCAATTTTCATTACAATTTTCAAATAAGGAGTGTTACATTGCTGAGCCGAACATTACAGGTACCCCAAGAACTCAAAAATATGGAATAAAACCAATTCACTCAGTGGGAATTACTTATGGAATGTATTTATATAATAATATTCAAAAATAAATATTATAAAATGTGAATTTAAAGTTTTAATTAAATCAAACTTGTAGAAAAATAATATTCAGAGATATTAATTAGTATTTTGTATTTAAATAGATTTTAATTTTATATTTGTACTTAAATTTATAAACTCATTAATTTTTTTATTGCATATTTATTATTATTTTAGTGTTCATTTAATTACAATCCTTGACAAAATAAATCAAAATTGATTAAAAACTTAATATAAATATTTATTTCAACATTAGATTACAAGATAATTTTTTTAAAATCACTATTCAATCTCTATCATTAATTCTAAATTTGCCTTAAATATGCTTAAAAAAAATAAAACAATAATTTTAACTATGATTTTTTGTACATGTTTTATCAATTACATTAGTCATTCGAATACTGATTCACTATTATTAGCTTTGCAAAAAAGTAAAATCGATACAAATAAAGTAAAAATTTATAATAATCTATCTGCTTCACTTATAAATACTCATCTCACAAACTCTTTAAAGTTTGCAGATAGTGCTTTAGAGTTATCTAAAAAACTAAATTGGAAAATAGGCGTAGCAACTTCAAAAGTTAACATTGCAAATGCTCAATACTTTAAATCAGATTTTAAGAATGCATTAAAAAATTATAAAGACGCATTATTAATTTACCAACAAAACAACTTAAAAGATAGATATGCAGTAGTTTTAGGAAATATAGGAATTATCTATATTGCAACAGGTTATGATTCTATTGGCGTAAGTTATTATTTGAATGCCATTGAAAATGCTAAAGAATTAAAAGATAATTCTACAATTCATAGGAATTATATGAATTTAGGATCTTTATATCAAAATCAAATGAATCATAAAAAAGCATTAGAATATTACTTTTTAGCATTAAAATACGCAAAAAAAACAAATGATAAATTAAACTTATCAATACTTTATGGCAATATCGGTAATACTTATAATTATTTATCTAAATATGATGAAGCTGTTAGTTATTACAAAAAATCTTTAGAAATAAATTTAAGAATCGAAAATAATTTATATTTAGTATATAATTATTTTAATCTCGCCACATTGTATATATCACAATCAAATTACAATGAAGCTTTAGTTTACTTAAAAAAATCTGTAGATTTGCAGGACAAAATAGATGATCATTTAATGACAATACAAACCAGATGTGGGCTTGCTTTCACTTATGCTTTACTTAATCAATTTGATGAAGCAATTGAAATAAATAATGAAACTTATGAAAAATATATTAAAAACAATAAGATTGATGATTTTAATAAAGCATATTATTATCAATATTGCGGTAGGGTATATTATTTAAAGTTCAAGTTTGACTATAGTAAAAATAAAAAACTAAATCAGGACTTAGAAAAAGCTATTTATTATTTTGAATTATCTGAAAAATTATATGATGTAAAAAAAGTAGCTAACAATTTGTTGGAATTTTATAAACTCTTGATTGACTTATATTCAATAAAAAAAGACTATAAAAAAGCATTTATAAAATTAGAATACTTTAATAATTATAATGATTCTGTGAATAAAATTGAACTCCAGAAATCAACTACCGAATTCGAACAAAGATTGGAGATAGAACACAAAGATAGCCAAATTAATATACAAAAACTAAAGCTTGAGAAAAATAAATTAGAAAAATACTATCTTTACATAGGATTAATTTTATTGATTCTGATTTTAATCATATTAGTTTATCAATATAAATTAAGAGTTAAAAATGCACAAAATTTGAAATTAAAAAATGAAGAAATATCTACAATAAATGAAAAATTAGAGATTGTGAATAAAGAAGTTGTAGAAATAAATAATATCAAAGATAAAATTTTTAATGTTATAGCTCATGATTTAATTGGACCGATTAGTAATTTCAAAAATTTTACTGAAATACTATCTAATAATGCCGATGAGTTTGATAAAGACGAATTAGTAGAATATCACCAATCTATGTATGAGTCAAGCGAAAGTTTATTAGAAATGTTAAAAAATTTACTTGATTGGTCAAGAAACCAAAGACGACAAGTTGATGTAGATATAGATCAAATGTTTTGAATGACTTTGTATCAAGTAATTTGAATTTATTAAAACTTTCATTCCACAATAAAAATATTGAAGTTATTAATAATTTAGATACTAATTTAGTTGCTAATTTGTATGTATTTACGGACTCTAATTTAACTCAAACAGTTATTAGAAATATATTAACTAATGCTATAAAATTTACACCACAAAATGGTAAAATAACAATTGATTATGAAATAGACGAGAATAAACAAACTACAATTTTATTAATTAAGGATAATGGTGTTGGTATTCCGCAAGATAAATTAACTTCTATTTTTGAATTGAAAAAAGATAAAACTACTTGGGGTACAAATAATGAAAAAGGTACTGGTTTAGGTCTTACTTTATGTAAAGACTTTATGTTATTAAACAAAGGTAACATTGAAATTGAAAGTCAAGAAGGTGAAGGAACAAAAGTAATGCTTACTTTTTTAAATGTTTATGAAAATACAATTTGAATGTAATATTGTAGTATTATAGTACTAATGAAATATTTTTAATTACAAAATTACTGATTTTAATCTTTGTTTTAGGGCTTCAAATAGAATAATACCCGCACTAACAGATGCGTTAAGTGAATTGATTTTACCAGCCATTGGTATTTTCAAACTTTGGTCGCAGATTTTTTGGATAGATGGTCTTATTCCTTTGCCTTCGCTTCCTATTACCAATATTGTTGGCTTTGCGAAATCTGCATCATAATAGTTCTTTTCGGCTTCCATCTCAGTTCCAACTATTTGATAACCTAATTCTTTAGCAAATTCTAGAGTAGTCTGTAAACTCTTCACTTTAGAAACCTTTAGATGTAATAATGCACCTGCTGAAATTTTGATTGCAGTTGGAGTTACCTGAACCGAGTTGGTAGTTGGCAATAATATCCCACTTGCCCCAGAGCATTCTGCCGAACGTGCTATTGCTCCTAAATTATGTGGGTCACTAATTTCATCTAATGCGATAATTAGAGGGTTTGTCTGCTCTTTTAAAGCATTTTCAAGCAAATCCTCAAATTCAATATTTTCAATTTGATTGATTAATGCTATCACACCCTGCGAATTACCTCTGGCACCAATTTTTGCTTCCAAATCTGCGAATTTTCGTCTATCAAACTTGACAGTTGGAATTTTGAATTTATATGTCAAAGACATAATTTTATCAATAGCTGGACCTTCAGTTCCAAATTGAATGAAAATTTTAGAAAGTTTATCTTTTTCGCTAAGAGCCTCTGTAACTGCATTTTTGCCATAGATATAAGCATTACTATCTTCAATTTCGAAGTCATTTTTTTCAGATTCATCTCTTTTAGGAAATTTATCTGAATTAAAATTATTAGACTTCATATTACTTGATTTATAATTAGAAGAATTAGCACCACTATATTTTGGCTTATTAAAATTTCCTCTGTCTCTATTATCACTATTTCTGTTATCGCTTCTTCTATCGTCTCTTTTATCATCATTTCTATTGCTTCTAAAATCTTTTCTAAAGTCTTTTCTATCTTCCATTTTTGAATTAAATTTAAATTTGCTAAAAATATGTGTTTATTTTGATGTAAAAATTTAAAATTTGAGTTTATTATTAAAAATAAGTAGTTTATCTAAAAATAATCAAATTTTAAATATTGAAAATTGGTTTCAAACGTTTATACAAAATTAGTATAAAATTGGCTATAATTTCAATAAAATCCTAATAAATATCAAATTAATATCAAAAGATATTCAATAAAATGAAAAAAATAATAAAATCGACATCGAAATTTAATTCTAAGATTGAAAAATCTGAAGAAACTACCAAAATTGAAAAACCAAAGACAGCAAAAATCATTAATCCTAAAAAATCAACTTCAAAGATTATTGATAGAATTAAAATTGAAAAAAAAGCTACAAATGTTGAAATTGATGATAAGTTTGTGGTAAGATTCAAACCTGAAGATATTGCTCCATCAAGTAAATTTATTGAAATAAATAATGCGACTTTACATACTTTAAAAGGCGTAACTGTAAAAATTCCAAGAAATAGACTTACTGTTATTACAGGTGTATCTGGTTCTGGTAAATCTACTTTGGCATTTGATACACTTTATGCCGAAGGGCAACGTAGATTTGTCGAGTCAATTTCATCTTATGCAAGACAGTTTTTGGAAAGAATGCACAAGCCAGAAGTTGATAGCATATTGGGACTACCCCCAGCAATAGCAATAGAGCAGCTTCCACCAAATAAAAACCCTCGTTCAACTGTGGGAACAAGTACCGAAATTTACGACTATTTTAAGTTGTTATTTGGGCGAATAGGCAAAACTTACTGTGCAGAATGTGGTAAATTGGTAAAAAAAGATTCTCCTGATACTGTAGTTAAAAATTTAGAGAAATTAGAAGAAGGTGCCAGACTTTATATAATGTTCCAATTTTCTGAATCTATAATTGATGTCATTAAAGAACTGAAAAAATATTATGATGCGGGCTTCTTTAGAATTGTAATGAGTAGCACCAATGAAATAGTTGATTTGAACGAAAATCCACCTACGGGCAAAATCAAACCAACGGACTTTTATGTATTAGTTGATAGAATAATTTACAGAAGAGACGAAGAAAATTTATCAAGATTAGCCGAATCAATCGAAAGTGCATTTTCCAAAGGAAATGGAACAATTGTTATTAGAGATAATACAGATGTAGATAATATTAAAGATTATTTCTATAGTAGTAGATACGAATGTAATGAATGTAAAATAATTTATGAAGAGCCAGACCCGAAATTATTTGTATTCAATAATCCGCTTGGTGCTTGTTCAGTTTGTCAAGGATTTGGTCGCACAGTTGGTATTGACGAAGATTTGGTTATACCTGACAAAACTAAATCGTTGGAGCAACAAGCTATTGCACCATTCAAAGGAAATACAATCACTAATATCTATAGTATAAATCAAAGAATATTGATTGAAGAAGCAAAAAAATATGATATTCCAATTAATAAACCATATAACCAACTTTCAGCAGAAGAGCAAAAAGCAATTTGGGAAGGATTTGGTAGATATGATGGATTAAATAGTTTTTTTGCTGAATTTGAAGATAAAGCTTATAAAATTCAAAACACAATTTTTTTGAGTAAATATAGGGGCTATACCGTTTGTAGAAGATGTAGTGGCTCAAGACTAAAAACCTCAGCACGACAAGTTTTTGTTTCTGGATTTAATTTGCCAGAATTAGTCAAAATGCCAATCAACAAACTATTAGAAATAGTTTCCAATTTTGAATTAGATGAATATCAAATAAAAGTCGCAAATCATGTCTTAAAAGAAATTATTTGGCGAACACAATTACTTGTAGATATTGGCTTAGAATATTTAACTTTAGATAGATTAATGCACACACTTTCGGGTGGTGAGGCACAAAGGATAAATCTATCTACTGCACTTGGCTCGGCTCTTGTTGGCACTTTATACGTGTTAGATGAGCCAAGTATAGGGCTTCACCCTCGCGATACAAATAGATTAATAAACATTTTGCATAAATTGAGAAATTTGGGTAATACTGTGGTTGTTGTAGAACACGACCCGGATATTATGGCAAATGCCGATTATATAATTGATATGGGACCTTTCGCCGGAGAATTTGGTGGTGAAATCATTTTTGCGGGTACTTACAAAGAAATTTTAGAAAGTGAAACTTCTATCACTGGCAAATACCTTTCTGGTAAATTTGAAATGGATATAGTCAAGGATAGGAAAAAACCGGAAGATTTTATTAGCTTAATTCAACCTTATGAGAACAATTTATTGATTGAAAGAGTAGATTTTCCATTAAATTGTATTACAGTTGTTACAGGGGTATCTGGTTCAGGTAAAAGTACATTGGTTAGAGATGTATTTTTTAATGGAGTAAGGCGAAAATTAGGTTCGCCAACTACTCATAATGGTAAATTCAAATCATTAGAAAATTATAAATCAATAAATAATATTGAGTATGTTGACCAGTCTTCAATTGGAAAATCTTCACGTTCCACACCAGCAACTTATACCAAAGTTTTTGATGATATTAGGCAACTTTTTGCCAATACACAAGCATCAAAACAATTGGGCTGGCGAGATGGACATTTCTCATTTAATGTTCCTGGTGGTAGATGTGAAGCTTGCGAGGGCGAAGGCGTTCAAGTTGTAGAAATGCAGTTTTTATCTGATGTAACACTTGAATGTGAAGTATGCCATGGCAAAAGATACAAAAAAGAAGTATTAAATATCACTTATAAAGATAAAAATATTGTTGATGTATTGGAAATGACGGTAGATGAAGCAATTATACTATTTGAAGATGTGAAAAAAATAGTCAAAAAGTTAAAATTACTACAAGATGTAGGATTGGGATATTTGAAATTGGGTCAGCCAGCATCGCAGCTTTCTGGTGGTGAGGCACAAAGACTCAAACTAAGCACTTACCTTGATACTCATGAAAATTGGCATACAATTTTTGTATTTGATGAGCCAACAACAGGTTTACATTTTTTTGATATTGCAAAGTTAATTGATTGCTTTAATATTTTAGTTAAAAATGGTCATACTGTGATACTAATTGAACACAACTTAAATCTAATTACTGCAGCCGATTGGGTAATAGATTTGGGACCAGAAGCAGGTATAAATGGTGGTCAGATAGTTGGAAAAGGTACTCCAGAAGAGATTGCATTACTCGACACACATACAGGCAGAGCATTAAAATCCTTTATGAAATTATAGAAGGAAATGTTAGAATAACTTTTAATGTGACGTATGAAGTGGATTTATTTAGCAAATCGGAATTCGCTCGATTTATTTTGTTTATTGTGAATTGCAGTTAAGTATTTTTACCCTAAATGCTTTGCATTTAATTCTAATGGTATGCAGATTAAGTAATTGTGTGACCAAACATTAAATAACAGATTTTGCTAAAAAAGACAAGAAAAAGATTTAGAACTAAATAAAAATTTTTATCCGAAGAGTTTTGGTAATACAATTCAAAAATAGTGCAAATAGTGAAAATATCTTTAACCACTTATTGGTGAAATTATTGTAGAAAAAGATTTCCCATTTTTCAGCCTCCAATCGCAGACGAGTAGTACGGAAGTTCTTTGAATTAGTTAATTTTTCTCATATCAACTCTTCAATCAATTCTTTGGATGCTATTATGGAGTTTTCGGTATAGTTTTCGCCGCCAATGAGTTTTGCAACTTCAATAATTTTATTGTCATTATCCAAAACTTTAATCTCACTTAATGTATTTCCTTTAAATTCACGTTTAGAAATATTAAAATTTCTATCTCCAAGTGAGGCAATTTGAGGCAAGTGTGTGATTGAAATAATTTGTATATATTTACCTAACTTTTTGAGTTCTTTACCCATTAAGCGAGCTACTTTGCCACTTATACCAGTATCAATTTCGTCAAAGATAAATGTAACATTCTCATTTTTATCATCATTAACGAAGTCCATTGCACTTTTGATAGAAAGCATAATTCTCGAAATTTCTCCACCAGATGCAACTTCTGAAATTGGCTTAATAGCATTGCCTGCATTTGCAGAAAATAAAAATAGGGGATAATCTATACCGCTTCCATTAAATCTAAGTTTGATATTATGATCTAATTCAAAAATAAAATTATCATCTGACTTTTCAGTAATTTCGTCTAATTTTATCTCAAATTTTGCACTTTCTATTCCCAATAATTTTAAATTATCTTCAATTTGTTTGGATAACTTTTCGGCTACTTCATTTCTATAAGAACTAATTTGAATTGCCAGATTTTTTAAGATTTCTTTGGTATTGAAGATTTTTTTCTCCAAATCTCTTTTGTCTAATTCAAATGAATCCAAAAGTCCTAAGTCTTTCAAAATACTTTGTCTTAGTTCAATAACATTTTCTAATGAGCCGTATTTTTTTGCAATAATTTTAAGTGCTTTTTCTCTATGGCGGAGTTCATCTATCTTGCTTGGACTAAACTCAATATCTGAACGATAATTACTTGTAAATGAATTAATTTCTTTGAGTGAAACCTTAAAACTATTGAGTTCGCTCACAAATCCCTCAAAATCGGTATTAAACTGTCCCAATTTTTCAAGAATTTTGGAAATGTTATCTACTTGAACTAAAATCGCATTATCTGAATTATTTATGGTTTCATTTAATTTATAACATAACTCATAAATCTGCTCAGAATTTTCCAATACATTCAGCTCTTGGTTTATCTTTTCAAGTTCATTTTGCTCTGGATTTACTTCTTCAATTTCTTTTAGTTTAAGCTGATTATAGTCTTTTAGCTTGAGTAAATCATTTTTTTTGCAAATTAATTCATTCAAACTATTTATTAATTGATTGTAAATTTTATAATTTAATCTATATTCTTTTATGAATTTATCATCAA
>JBEICW010000100.1:0-8687 GCA_040383785.1 Ignavibacteria bacterium
ATGCAATTTGGTTACTTGGCTTTAGAATTGAAATAGTCTCGTTTTGTCTATGAAAATCTAAAAGTAGTTCGCTTAACTGCTTGATAAAAATAAGATTAGTAGGGGTGTCGTTGATAAAAATACGAGAGTTACCAGTCGGATTTATTTCTCGCCTAATTATCAATTCTTCAGAAACATCATAATCATTTTGAGTAAGTAAAGTATTGATTTCTTTATTAAAATTGACAAAAACACATTCAAAAATGGATTTATGATTTTTATCTCTAATTACATCAATATTTGTTTTTCCGCCCATACAAATTGCTAAAGCATCAAAAATCAAAGATTTTCCACTACCTGTTTCGCCAGTAATAATATTAAGACCAGAGTCAAAAGTAACGCTGGTCTCTTCTATTAAAGTAAAATTTTTGATATAAATTGATTTTAGCATTTATTTAATCTAATTTGAAAAATTAATCTAATGAACCCATTTCTTTTTCGATTGTGTCCAAAATCTCTCCAGATTTAACCAAATCTTTCATAGCATTATGGTCATTATAAAGTGGTCTATCAATATCCAAGAAATCAACATATTTTCTGATAACCTCATGAGCAATTGAAACTCCCTTACCATTTTGGAATTTACGGAAATCTAATGATTGCGCTGCAGCCATTAACTCAATTCCTAAAATACCATAAGCATTATCTAAGATTTGTTGATTTTTAAGTGCTGTATTCATACCCATTGAAACAAAATCTTCTTGATCAGCAGCAGCCGGAATTGATTGAATAAATGCAGGATTTGATAAAATTCTTTGCTCTACAATCAACATATCAGCTGTATATTGCGATAACATCAATCCAGAATACATTCCCGCTTTATCAGTCAAAAATGCAGGTAACCCTTGGCTAAGAGCCGGATTAAGTAATCTATTAAGTCTTCGCTCAGATAATACGCACATCATAGTTATTGATGCACCAGTGCTATCCATAGGCAATGAAACTGGAGTTCCTTGGAAATTTGCACCAGAAAGGTAGGTTTCTTCTTCAGTCAAAAATATTGGATTATCACCAACGCCATTTAATTCAATTTCAACTTGAGTTCGAGCATATTTAAGCATATCACGAGTAGCACCAATCACTTGCGGAGTAGAACGCATAGAATAAGCATCTTGCACCTTAGTTTTGATTTTACCATTAACAAGGTCGCTACCCTCTAATAATTTGCGAATAACCCTTGCACTAACTACAGACCCCTGAAAACCACGTAATTCGTGTATTCTGGTATCGTAAGGTTTCATATTTGCAAGTAATGCTTCAAGGGACATAGCAGCTGCAATTTCAGCGTGTTTGATTAATCTTTGGAAATCATAAACTTGTAATGCACTAATTGAAGTTAGTAAATTAGAGCCATTTATTATACCTAAGCCATCTCTATACTTCAAACCTGGAATAGGTATACCAGCTTTCTCTAATGCAATATTCCCTGGGTATTTCTGTCCTTCAAAATATGCTTCGCCTTCACCCATCATAAGTAATGCTATTTGAGACATTGGAGCCAAATCTCCACATGCCCCAACAGAACCTTTGGAACAAACAACTGGCGTAACGCCTTTGTTAAGCATATCAACCAAAGTATTTGTAATTTCTAATCTAATAGCCGAGTTTCCATTTGCATGAACATTACTTCTACTTGTCATTGCAGCACGGATATGCTCTATGGGAGCTGGCTCGCCAATACCAGCAGAGTGATTATAAACTAAATACTTTTGAAATTCATTTGTTTGCTCATCATTTAATACAATTTCAGAAAATTCCCCAATTCCTGTATTTATACCATACATTATCTCTTTATTTGCTACTTTTTTATCAAGCATAATTCGATTATTAATAATCTTTTCTTTGCTTGAATCTGCTAATTGAACTTTAGCATTATTTCTTGCAACATCTACAATCTTTTCAATTGTTAGGGATTTTCCATTTAGTTCAACTGTATTAAAATGATTTGCTTCTGACATAATAATTTACCTTTAAGTGGTTTTTATATTGAATTTTAATTATTTTTATTTATTATTAACTTCTATTTTTCTTTGATTTAACTTTCTTTTTTGATTTAATTTTAGGTTCAGTTTCTTCTTCAATTTTGATTTTACTTACATAAACTTCAATAAAACCATCACAAAGCCAATTGGCAATTGCTTGACGATTATTCACTTCTAGAAATCTAACTTGATCTAACTGATTTTGAATATTACCTAACTCTATATAAACTGCAGGTGGCAATGTATTATTAAGCATATATAAACTTCTATTAGTAACGCTACCTTTATAACCTCTCCCTGGCTGAGCTTTATTATATTTATTTTCAATTGTTTTTAATAGTGTATTTGCAGTTTTTTGGCTTTTGCCACCATCATTTTTATAATAAAAGAAGATATCTATTCTTTGCTCTGTAATTCTCGAATCTACGTGAATTGTAACTAACTGATGTCTTTTATTTGCATATTCATTTTTACGGTAAAGCTCATTTACTATACTTCCTCTAGTTCTGAGTCTTTGCTTATTTTCCATTGTAATTGGTATATCACCATGATAAACTTCATCAAATTTATTATTTAGAAATTTAGAATCTCTAATTCCATCTGTTTTATCTTGTACTATCATATATACGTCAGCACCATGTTCAATTAGTTTTCGAGCTAATCGAATTGTAACATCATAAGCGTATTCATCTTCGTGCATTTCAGTATTATTGCTAACTCCAACAGCTCCTGGGTCAACTCCTCCATGACCAGCATCAAGATAAAATGTAGTACCTATCAATCTATTTGTTACAATTTTCACATCTTGATAATCTTTACCTAAAAGTGGTTCAGTATAAATTGAATTTATAGCTTTTACTCTAGTATTGATTTTTGATTTATTTGCTTTACCTATATTTTTAGTATTTTCTTTTTCATTTTCAATTGAATCTGCAACATTATCGTTTGAAATATTTATCTCTTTTGATTTATTAGTAATAGTTTCTTTATTTGAAGTGATTTCACTAACCCTAGTGTTATCAATCTTTTTTTCAGCAATAGAGTTCTTTAATTCTTCTTCATTTAAAAAGGTTTCACTTAAAATATTATCTATTGGTAACCAAAGAGTTTTATCTTTTTTGAAGTCATCTTTTAATCCTTTTGACTTCATTTTTAGGTTATATTCTTGAACTTTTTCGGCAATAGATCTATCACTATTATTTATTGAAGTTCTAATATTTTTACCATTAAATGGCAAAACCTTGATTGGAAGAACATATAATTTATCTAAAACAATATTACTATTTTTATCTAAGCGATTAGTATTCATTGTTTTAAAAGTTTCAATATATTCTTTAGTAGCTGGAATATTATATCTTTTTAGAATAATACCAATTCCATCACCTTTTTTAGGGTAAACAGTTAATAATGAATCCTTTTTAGCTGAATATGAAGTATATTGTATAATAATCATAGACAACACAAAAAATATAATATTATGATTTATTTTGGTGTATTTAATTTTCAATTTTTTTATATAATTATTTTTAATTGTCACTTTTATAATTTTAAATTTTGTTATATGTAACTTAAGAATCCACAAATTTATAAAATTTTAGTCAATTATTTTTTTGAATTGACTAAAATCTATTAACATTTTGACTGTATTAGTTAATACAGTCATTAATAAAATCTATTAGGTTATTAGAATCTATATCCCAATTATATTTATTATTAAAAGCAAAGTATGAGTTTTCAGCATAATAATTATACTTATTACCAATAATTTCAAACATAGAGTGAGTTAATTCTTCAACTATTTCGCAATCACATACAATTCCTGAATTTGTTGAATAAACTACATTTGCATTTGGAATTGCTTTAGAGACTATAACTGGAATGCCTTTAGCAAAGAAATCAAATATCTTATTGTGAATAGTGAAGTTATTGAAGTTATTAAATTCATAAGGTATAACCCCTACATCAATTTTATCCAATATTTTATTTAACTTTGCATATTCATAGTTTCCTGTAAAAGTAATTCTATCTTTAAATTCACTTTTATTTGCAATATTTGTTAAATCTTGAAAACAATCTCCATCTCCTGCTATAAGTAATTGGAAATCAATATTATTAGCTTGATTATGTGATTTGCTATTATAATACAAATCACACAGTAAAATAAATGATTTTAATAGGACATTAATTTTCTTTTCAGCAGTTAAATGCCCATGGTGCCCAAATGTTATTTTATCTGAAATTATATTTGTTTTTTTACTAAAAGTATTTTTTTCGGGAGTATTATATATAGTTTTAAATCTCAATATATTTTTAGTTAAACTCTGAACTCTTGAATGTTGTTCATCACAAACTGTAATTACACCATTCATATATTTCAATGAGTTAACTTCAATATTGTCTGCTAATTTGAGTTTATGAAACAAATACCTTTTAAGTGCAGAATTATTATATTTCTTCCATAATTTAATTGCAGCTGGGTAATTTTCTGCCATATCCATAATTATTGGGATATTATATTTTTGAGCTAATTTACCGGCAGCGTATGCTAAGTGCATTTCTCTAACAATGATAAGATTTGGCTTACATTCTTTAATGTATTTTTCTATTTCATATTTCCATATAGGGTTAATAGATAAAGGAAAAGTCCAAAAAATACTTTTAAATGAAAATCCTATTCTTTTGATATATATATCATTATAATATTCGCTTTCTAAAGAATTATGTTGGTGACGGCATAAAATTGAAACCTCATATCTTTCAGAAAGTGAGGAGCAAATTTTATCAGTTCTAATGTCCCAAGGAAAATCCTCTTTTGAAATATATAGGATTTTCTTTTTTATTCTATGGGTATAATTGATTAATTCATTTTCATACATTTATATACCTGAATTAATATTATTATCTATATTAGTTTTAGCTTTATTTATACCATTTTGAATAACATTAATATCCAAATCAATATCAAATCCAGAGGATGGAATATTTTGTTTGCCTTCTTTGATAAATAATGCTTTTTCAAATACTTCCAATGCTTCTTTATTTCTATTTAAGTTTAATAACGAAAATCCTTTTAAAGTTAAGGAATAGATTTGGTTAGGAGCTTTACTTAAAGATTTATCTGCCCAATACAATGATTCTTCAAAATTCTTTTTATTGCCAACAATATTTGCTAATGTTGAGCAAGCACTTGAATAAATAGAATCTGAAAGTTTGCAATTATCAATTGCAAATCTAATACAATTTTCGGCTTCTGAGTTTAAGTTCATTTGAGCTAATGTTTGTCCTAATTGATACCAAGCATAGCCATCTAATGGAGCATCTTTTACGTGTTCCAGAAGTAATGTGTAGTTACGTTTTACCTTTGCTTCCATCACTTCAACGCTAACGTTATATCCTAAATGCTCAATTTCAATATCAGTGAATGCTAATTCTAAACCATTATCTCTAAGTGATGGAGTAATTTGCTCATGCACTCTACCCGTGAATTTGATTTTTGGAAATCCTAAATTTCTGAATAATCTTGGATAACCACCTTTATGAGTTTCTGAGTCACCAGTTAAATTTTTGTGAACACTTACTATATTACAAATAAGCCCGCCAACTTCGGCTCCAATGTTTATAAGCATATTTCTAAGGTGTTGAAAATCAGGGTACTTAATTCTTTCATCTGCATCAAGGTATAAAATCCATTTACCTTTAGCATGGCTAATTGCCTCATTTCTTACAGCAGCAAAGTCATTAATCCATTGAAAATGATGTACTTTGGCGTTATACTTGTTAGCAATTTCAACCGTATTATCTTCAGAGCCAGTATCAACAATAATTATTTCATCTACAAAGTCTTTAACGCTATCAAGGCAACCACTTAGCATATTCTCTTCATTTTTTACAATCATACAAAGAGATACTAAAATTTCATTCTCATTTTGTTCTTTGATTATTTCTGAAGTAGTGTTTGTAAATGTCTTATTTATCTCTGGTTTAATATTTAAAGAACTTTCAATTTGCGAGATATATTGAATAACATCGTTTCTTTCTGGGGCAATTCTATTTGCTTTTTTTAGCCAAATTAAAGCATCATCTAATTTATTTGCATTTAGATATACTTTAACTAATCCCAATATGTTATTTATATCATTAGGAAATTTAACTATAGCTGTTGTAAATTGTTCTTTTGCCTTTTTAGCTTCTTTTAATTCTACATAACATAAACCAATTTTAAATCTAAGCAAATTTTCAGAAACGGAAAAGTCACCAACTAACATATTTAAATCATTCTTATTAAATGAATTAGATAAAGCATTTAATAAATAAGTTATTGCTAAATCATATTTGTTTTCAGATAAATAAATATCACCAAGTAAAAAATTTGCAAATGTTTGATTTGGCAATATTTCTAAAGATAAATTAGCATATTTTATAGCACTTTCTTTTTTGCTTAACTTTAAGTTTGTTGATATTAAATAATTGAGTGCTTGTTGTTTTGTTAAATTATTGCAATTGGGATTATCGACAACACTCAAAAGGTGTTTTTCTGCATTTAGATAATTATCTAAAGCAAGATAAGTTTTACCAATTTGAAAATTTATATAATCTGTGTTATCATTTTTTTGATTAAGTGATTTAAGTAATAAATTTAAATTACGTAAATGCTTTTGTTTCATTTCTGAATCAGAAAGGTTATAACCTTTATGTAGAATTTTTATATTTGTTTTGGTAAATTTTAAATTATTTTCTTCAATTGAATCTGTAATTTGTTCATGTATAATGCCTTTAAATTTTATTTGTGGCAAATTTCTGAATAATCTAAATTGCATAGAATTAAAATAATCTGTCGAATTATTTTTTTCTGCGAAAGACTCTACATTTATTAACCAGGCAGAATTTGAATTGTCATTTTTTATTAATTCAATTATTTCATTTGAGAAAATAATTTCTTCATCAGCATCTAAAATTAAAATATGAGAATATTTTGCTTTTGAAGTTGCAAAATTACGAGCTGCAGAAAAGTCATCTACCCAATTAAATTGATAGATTTCTACATTTAATGATTTTGAGTTAGAATTTTTTACGATTGAAATTGTATTATCAATTGAGCCAGTATCAACTAAAACTATTTGTAAAGGTATTAAATCTGCAATAACCATTGCAGATTTTAAACATTCAGCAATGAATTTTTCCTCATTCTTTGCTATAATACAAATAGATAATCCTAATTGACTCATTTTATTTGAAGTAAATAATAATTTTAAAAAACAAATTTATGCAAATAATTTGGTATTTTGTTCCACAAAAACTAATATCTTGAACTAATATTTAATTTTTTTTATTAATTTGCATATCTATAAATTGCAATTTAAGTGTTATTAAATACAATTTATCAAAAAAAATGATTTTTTTAGTAACTAATCAAAGTTTAATGTTTTATTATATTATAAATTTAAACAAAAAATTAAAATTCTTTTTATTATTCAAGGGCAATATGAAATCAATTCTAAATTCAAAATTAGAAAATATCCTAGAAAACACAAACGCAATATATACTTCCCCAAAATTAGATAAATCTAATTACACTCGAAGCAATAAAATATTAAGTTTTTTTGCTTATTCAATTTTATTTGGAATTACTTTATTTAATCTTAATACTTTAAAATCTCAAAACTCAAATACTAATAATTTTACTCCAAATAAAAATTTCTATGAAATAGTAAAAGAGCAGAATTCATATTTTGATACTATGGTTAATAAAAAGGGTTCTGGCTACAAACCTTTCAAACGTGCAGAGTATTTTTGGCAACAAAGGATTTCCAAAGATGGCAACTTCCCTAATTTAGTTGATGTTTATAATGATGGAAATAATTGGTTAAATAATTCAAAAGCAAAAAATAACAAAACACAAGCTGCAACACCTTGGAAATTTGTGGGCGTAAATAAAGTTCCTGAATTTAAACAAGGAGTTGGTTTTACAGGTATTGGTCGTTTTAATTATATTGAATTTCATCCAACTAATTCCAATATTCTATGGGGTGCATCTTCTGGTGGTGGAGTTTGGATGACTACAAATGGTGGAACTAATTGGAAAAACTTTGATGAAACTGACTTTATGTCGCTGGGTATATCTTGTATTAGTGTAAGTAAATCTAATCCTAATATAGTGTATGCTGCTACTGGAGATGCAAACGGACCCTCTGGTATGGGTGCTTATTATAGTATCGGAATTTACAAAACTACAAACAATGGTACTTCATGGAGTTTGATGACAAGCCCAATAGGTGGCACTCTACAACAAAGCAATCAATTCTCTATATATGCAATGGAAGTAAATCCAACTAATCCTAATTTAGTTTATATTGCTACTAATGTGGGAGTTTATGTAAGTCAAAATGGTGGCGGTAGTTGGACACAAATTCTTTCGGGCTTTTGTAGAGATTTGAAAATGCATCCAACTAATTCTAATATTTTATATGGAGCAATTAGAACTGGAAATTCAACATTCAAAATTTCTGTTTACAGTGTAACTTCAAATACATGGACTAATGATTATGCTATAACTAATTGTGTAAGAACAAGATTTGCTGTTCATAAGAATTTCCCAAATGTAGTTTATGCAATTAATGTTAATCAAAATAATGGTTTTAGATCTATAGTTAAAAGTACTGACTCTGG
>JBEICW010000101.1:0-8677 GCA_040383785.1 Ignavibacteria bacterium
ACACCAGTAGTTGTATTATAGCGTAGTGATCCATTAGTGCCAGTTGGTCTTTGTGCAGTTGTTCCTACGGGTATTTTTAAATCTGATGTAGATGAACTTAAAAATGGACTTTTTGAAATATTAAAAAAATACTTTAAATCTAATCCAAATGAATCAATTTATATATGTATAATATTTACTAAAATTTATTCTGGTAATAATCAAAAACCAGAATTATTCATACAAAATGAAATGTTTGAAATTGACAAAACTTTAAAAATAGATAATGTTCAGCTTGATAATTTATTTTTGACTAATAAATTCAAATCAATGAAATTAAATATCCAAAATACTATAAATGAGTATGAAATAAATAAGATACAAAATTTTGACACATTAATTAAAGGAAAATCAAGAACAAGTAATTGATTTTATTTCAATCTATAAAACTTCTTTGAAATTACAATAATGAATTTAACTGAAAATATATTTAATCTATTAAATTTCGAAAATTTAATGTTTGGATTGTCATTTTTATCAATCATGACAGTTTTAATTATTACATTTATTAATATCATAAATCCAAAGAATTTTCTCAAAAATTATAGAAATGAAATTTATGATTTTAATAAACATTCTGATAAAGATATACAAAATAAGTTACCGTTTGTATCGGTATTAGTGCCAGCAAGGAATGAAGAAAGAAATATCCTAAATCTATTAAATTCAATTTCCAACCAAAATTATCCAAATTATGAGTTAATTATTCTTAATGATAATTCAACAGATAATACAGCTAAAATTGTTTCTGAATTTATTGCTAATAATTCACATATTAATATTCAATTAATTATTGGCAGGGAACTGCCAAGTGGTTGGATTGGAAAAAATTGGGCTTGTTTTCAGTTATCAGAATCAGCAAATGGTGACATATTAATTTATACAGATGCTGATAATACACATTCAAAAGATGCAATTATTACCTCAGTAAATGCAATTAATAGAAATAATGTTGATTTTTTAAGTGCGTTTCCAGAGCAAATATTAGTTACATTTTGGGAAAAAGTTATTACGCCATTTATTGATTTAGTTTTATACTCTTTATTACCTTTAATTTTGGTAAAAAACTCAAAATTCACTTCTTTATCTGCAGCAAATGGTCAGTGGATTGTAATTGCCAAAGATGCATATAAAATAACTGGTGGACATAATACTCTGAAAAATAAAATTGTAGAAGATGTTGAATTTTGTAAATTAATTAAAAGTAAAAATCTTAAAGCAATGGTTTTGAATGGTCAAGAAATAATTTTTACAAGAATGTACCATAACTTAACTGAAATTATAAGTGGATTTAATAAAAATTTCTATGGATTAACTAATAATAACATCTTTATTTTTCTATTTTTAATGACATTTTTTACATTATTAGGGATTTTACCATTTGTATATCTTTTTTGCTTTGCATTAAATTATGTGATAATTTTAACATTATTGCTTTTATTATGGCAAATTTTGTTAAGTTTGATGATTAAACAAAATAAAATCACAGAAATCTTATTTCAATTAATTACATTGCCAATAAAACTAATTTTTGTATTCATAATTGGTATAAAATCAATGTATTCTAATTATAGTGGGAATATCACTTGGAAAGATAGAAAAGTAAAATTATAATTAATTTACCTAATTTAAAACTTAAAACTCAACCTTAAATCAAATATTACAAAAAACTTCAATTCATAAATGAGCAAATACAAAAGCATTAAAAAAATTCGCGAAGAAAAATCTAACTTTTGGGCAAATAAAAAGCAAAAAAGTAAAATTGTAAAAGGTTTTGATACAAATATACAAACCAAAGGGAATGAAAATTTAAATAAACAAAATTTAGATGAAAATTTAGTTGAGTTAGATGGGATAGTAGTAGCCAATTTAGGTAATTTTTTTGAAGTTCAATTATGCAAAAATAATTTTCAAGATTTAGATGAGTTAGTTTTTACTTGTATATCAACCGGTGCTATTAAATCAGAAAACGAACATACAATAAGAGATGGGAATTTAATAGTAGTAGGGGACAAAGTAAAATTTATACAAATTGAAAGTAAAAATGATGAAGTTACCTATCAGGGTGTAATAAAAAAAGTATTATTTAGAAATAAGTTTTTATCTCGTCAAGCAGCAGGGCGAAAGAAAAAAGAACAGATTTTAGCTTCCAATATTGCGAAAGTAATAATCTTTGTTGCTGCAGATTCTCCTCCTTATAATAAAAGATTGATTGATAGGTATTTAATTGCAGCTGAACAAAATCTTTTAGAGGCAATAATAGTTGTAAATAAAGTAGATTTATTCCCCAAAAGACTTTTTGAACATGATTTAAAAGTTTATAAAGATTTGGGACATAAAATATTTTATTTTTCTACTTTAAAACCAGGTAGATACAAAAAAGAAATAGACAAACTAAAAAACACTCTCTTGGATAAAGAAGTGAATGGTTATTCAATTATAACTGGTCCTTCGGGTGTAGGTAAATCTTCTTTTCTGAATTTATTTTTTGGTGATGATATTCAAATTGTCAATGAAGTTAGCGAAAGCACAAGCAAAGGGCTTCATACCACTTCATTTTCTCGGTTATTTATGTTTGATAGCGAACATGGTATTATAGATTCACCAGGAATTAGAGAATTTGGATTATGGCAATTTGAGAAAAGTGAAATACGTCTATATTTTCATGACTTTGACAAATTTAGAGATAATTGTAAATATAACGGTTGCACACACGAACACGAACCAAACTGTGCGATTAAAGAAGCAGTCGAAAATGGTGAACTAGACCAAGATAGATATATGAGTTATATTAATATTATGCAAAGTAATCCAGAAGATATTTTTTAATATATATTTTTTGATTTTTTATATTTATAATTTTTAAACAAAATACTTACTTTATTATGATTAAAAATCCGAAAATTTTAAATTTGAATGTTGTTTTGATTTTTATAATATCTTTGATATTTTTATCTTGTTCTGATGATAAATTTGAAGTTAAAGATAATGGAAAAACTAACTATTATCCTACAATAGATAGATTTCAAAATCAATATTTTGCTGCTACAGATTGGAAGATAGAGCCAAATAATGGTTATTTATTCCCAGCTTTAGTATTAGATGAAAAGTCAGTTTTGGTGGTTACTAATTCTAATGAATTGATAAAAATTACTGATATTGTTAAAGAATGGTCAGTAAAGTTAGATGAAAATAAAATTTTGGCTCAAAAGCCCACATCAAATAATAATCAAATTATTATATCATTTTTAGACGGAAGTTATATTTGTTACGATAGCTTAGGCAAAAAGAGATGGGAATATTCGCTCAATTCAATTAAAAAAACATCGTTGCCTTTGGAGTGTTTAATTTTGGATAATAATGATGTAATTTTGGGAAAAACTGAAGGAAATATAATTTGCTTAGATAAAAATGGAAAAACTAAATGGAGTTATATTTCAAACGGAATTTTATACAAAACTATTGTTTCTGATAAAAATTCAAATATTTATGTAAACTCACAAAAATCAATCAAACAAAATAATGATTCTTTACTTATAATTGATAAAAATGGTAAATTAATAAAAAGTATGTCATTTGAAGGTGAGGAGATAATCAGAAATCCAGTTATCACAAATAACAGGATTTATTTGACAACAAGTATTTATAAAAATGCCTTTGAATTTGCTAAATTATACTCTTATGATTTCAATTATAATCAAAAGTTCAATAAAGAATTAGCAATGTTACCAAGGCACTTATCAGCAAAATCGGAGACTGACGAGGTGTTTTTGGTAATGTATAATTCTGGCTTAGGTAATAATTCAAATAATGGAATTTTTACATTTGATAAAAATGGAGCAGAAAAATGGCATATTTATTATGATTATTCTATCCCACATCCAGTAATTATTGGGCAAAAAGAAATTTGCTTTACGGCATCTAATCAAGAAACTATTGGTCTTTTTTATGTAGATATAGAAAAAGGAAATAACATTTATAATGTATCATTAGGCAGTTTTCCAGATTTTCACCTAACACCTGCTATAGGCAAAGATGGAAATTTTATTTATACATGTTTACAAAACCAACAATATATTAGTGTTGATGGTACACCATTAGATAAAATGTTAAGATTTAAATAATTTATGTTAATGAAAAAATAAAAAACAAAAATTAATTTAAACTGGCTTGTTTTTCAAATATTATTTTCTCAAAATCTTCAGTTTCGATATAGTAATGATTATTACAATAATGGCAAATTAATTCATTTTGACCCATTTTTTGCATATCTTTAATTTCATTAATATCTAAGTTTTTGATGTGTTCAATAAACTTATCTTTTGAGCAACGGCAAAAATAATCAATTTGACGAGTTTTGATAATATCATATTCAAATGGAATATAAATATCAATAATTTCATTTAAAGTTAATTCCTTTTCAAATAAATCAATGATTTTTTTATTAGCTTTAATAAAATCATATAATTTATAAACTGCCATTGGCTCTGCACCTGGTAATGCTTGAATTAATATACCACCTGATTGCATAATAATACCATCATCATTTGTTTTAGTATCTAATAACATCAAAGATGGAATTTGTTCAGATTTGTTAAAATATGCAGTTAAATTTAAAGCAATATTACCCTCTTGTAATTCCACTATTCCTTTTGTTGGTTCATTTTGATTGTACAAAATCCTTGTTACACTCAAAAAGCCATCTGACATTATATCATTTAAAGATTTAATATCTTCAATATTTTTTGTTAAATCTACTGAAGCGTAACCTCTAATTTCTCCAACTTGTGAAGCTTCAGAGTACATTTTTTTGATATAACCTTTGGAATTGATATCAATAGAAACTCTTTCTTCACCCTTTAGAAACGCCGACATCATAGATGTACCAGCTAATAGTTGAGCAAGGTAAGTTCCAGCAGCATAATCTAACTCATGTCTTTTTTGAGCTTCAATAGCAGTATTTGTATTTTTAATAAAAGATACTCTCAAAAAACCATCTTTAGAGATAACATTAATTAATCTATCTCTAAGTAGAAACTGCTTTTTTAATTCTTCGTTTTGCATAAAATTTTAAACTCTTTTCTTTTTACTTTATTTTAGAATATTTTTGTAATAATTTGATAAAAACCTCAAAATCTTTTGGATAGTTAGCTTCAAATTTCATTACTTGTTTTGTTTTTGGGTGTGCAAATTCCAAACTAAAAGCGTGCATAGTAATTCTTGAAATCACTGGAACTTCATCAGTATGTTTTTTTAGTTTAAAATTGTTTTTAACAGTAGATAAATAAAAAGGAATAGGGCTACCATAAAGATCATCTATAAATAACGGATGATCTATAGAGGACAAATGCACTCTAAGTTGGTGATGCCTTCCAGTAACCAAATCTGCCTCTACCAAAGTACAATATTTAAATCTCTCTAATACTTTTACTTTAGTTAATGAGATTTTACCACGTGAAGAGGGGATAGAAAGACCTTTTTTACTTGGACTTGCCGCAATTGGAATATCAATATCAAATTCATCGGAATCGAAGCTGCCATAAGCTATCGCATGATATATTTTGATAATATTTTGATCAGAAAATAAATCATTCAAATACTTATGAGTTTCAGCATTTTTAGCCAACAGCAATATGCCACTTGTATCTCTATCTAATCTATGAACAATAAATATTTTGCCATACTTCTCGTTAAAAAGAGACAATATATTAGGCAATTTGTCATTATATCTATCAGGAATAGTATAAACGCCAGCTGGTTTGTTAATTACTAATAAATCATCATCTTCAAAAATAATTTCAATTTCACTTAGTAACTTTTTAATTTCACTTTCTGTTGGAACGTGCCTAACAACCAAAGTTCTTTCAGTTATGCTACGTTCTATTTTTTTTTCTCTATTTTTCAATACTTTATTCTAAATTTTAAGGAATTTTGTAATTATTATTCTGAATATAATTTAAATGTTTATGATATCTGCACTCTTTTGCACAGTTTTTCCCCTTTTCTTATCTTACTCCCTGCCCTATGGGCGGGGCTAGGGGTGGGGTCGCAGGACTTTAAATCTAACTTAAACTTTCTAAATAGAAATTATTTTTAGACGGTTCTGAAGACAGTCTCTACAAATTATACTGACATATCAAGCAGTTCAAAAGTTCTATGAGACAAGGCAGTGTCTTGTCTTTACAAGAAAAATACAGGCAAGGGTGCCTGTATTACTAAAAGAATTAATTATAACTTAACATTTTGCAATTTCAAAGCAGAATTATATGTATTTTGCATAAGCATTGCAATTGTCATTAGTCCTACACCGCCTGGAACAGGAGTAATTGCAGCACATTTTTCAAATACATCTTCATAATCTACATCACCAACTATTTTATAGCCCTTCTCGTTATCGGCATCTATTCTATTAATTCCAACATCAATAATTACACAACCTTCTTTGATATCATCAGATTTAATCATTTTAGGAACTCCAATCGCTGCTATTAATATATCAGCTTGTTTGGTGTAATATTTAAAGTCTTTGGTACCGGTATGAACAATGGTTACTACTGAATTAGCTAAATGCTTTTGATACATAAGATTTAGAATCGGTTTACCTACTATATTACTTCTACCTAATACAACTGCATGTTTGCCCTTAGTTTCGATATTATATCTTTTAAGTAGTTCAATAATACCAGCCGGTGTACAGGGATAATGAGCATCTAAACCAATTACTAATCTTCCAAAATTTTCGGGGTGAAAACCATCTACGTCTTTAGAAGGAAGTATTTTAAGTATAACTTTATTTTCGTCAATATGTTTAGGCAAGGGTAACTGAACTAATATTCCGTGAATATCATCTCTATTATTCCAATCTTCTATTATCTCTAAAACTTCATTTTCAGAAATAGTAGCATCAACTCTATAAACAATTGAATAATAACCCAAATCTAAACAAGATTTTTCTTTACTTTTGACATAAGCTTGAGATGCAGGATTTTCTCCAACTAATAACACAGCCAAACCAGGGGGATTATAACCTAAATTAACTAAATTAGCCGTTTTTTCTTTTAACTCTTCTTTTATTTGAAGGGAAATTGATTTACCTTCTAAAACTAATGTCATTATTTACCAAAATTTATTTGACTTTTATATTCTATATATTGAATTGACGATTTTATATAACTTTTAACTTAGTTATTAAAAATACATATTTATCTTAGTTACCTAACTTCATATTTCTTTTCAATAAATGGATTATTAATAATATACTGAACTCCAAAAGAGAAAATATTAAAATTCGCAACATTGTAATCGGCAAAAACTGCAAAATCACCAATTTCTTTTCTCATACCAATTGTCCATTTAAAATTATTTGAATTTAAAAGTAAAGATGCAACTTGTGGAGAGGTATCACCAGGGAAGCCATCAGCTACTATAAAGTCAATATTATTGCCTTGAGAGTCTTTTATTGGCTTTAATAAACCGACTTGTCCTTGAATTTCTTTTGCTAAAAAGTATGTAAATCTTGTGTCAATTTCAATTTGGTCGTAAGAAAAACCAGTATAAACATCAAACCAATCTTCAAACTTTTTACTTGCTTGTAAGTTAAAATTTAACATAGTTGCATTAGCTTTTAATTCCGCATTTGTTACACCAACTTGATTTGTAAGTTCAGTTGTTTGATATACTCCTTGAACTGCCATATCAAACTCAGGATCATCAAAATATTGGCTTATACTATGTTTTAATCCAAAACCATAAAAACTAAACTTACCAATTTCTTCACTCATTTTGATTGGTGGAATAAATCTAATCAAAAGTTCAGTTCCATATAGCGAACCTATCTCAATTTGAGGCACTCCAGCAAAAATACTTGAATAATCTCCTCCAGGAGGCAAAGAAAAATAACTTGGCAATAACGAAAAAACATTAGTAATGTTATTTGTAAGTGAATCGCTTAGTGGAGGTAAACCAATTGCTGTCAAAGCATTATTAATAGAATCTATTCTTCTGTAAGTTGCTGGTAATAATGCACTTGTACCATCGGGTTTAGTAAAATTGATATTTTGGTTACTACGCCCAAGGATAGTTGCAGCTTCGGTTGGCACAACTAAATCTTTGGAATTTACTGCATCAAATAAAATGGTTTTTAATAAATAATGAAATAATCTTGCAGTATCTAATGATTTTATGCCAAGTTGACCATCTACAAATTGAGTTTTAATTAAATTAGTGTCAAATAGTTTGGTTGCATCAAATTGCTCCAAAGGGAGATTAGGTTTGTAACTTCGCATTGAATTATTCACCAATCCAAACATTCCATTCAATGAAACTTTGATATAAGCTTTTTCTACTTCTTTGGGAATATAAGCTGTATTTACAAATCGAGCATTTGAAGTTGAATTAATTGCCTCTACAAGTGGTTGCATGAAAGGCACTCCATTAAGTTCAAACAAATCTTTGCTTAATGCCCTCGAAAGGTACAATACTGTTTGATTTGCATTTGGTGCTTCTTCTGGGGTTTGTGCTTTTAATGAAATATTTGTAGAAAATAAATTAATAGTCAAAAAAATAATTAGTAATAAAATATGCTTGACTTTTAATATAATAATATGTGGTAAATGTATTTTCATAATAATGTATTTAT
>JBEICW010000102.1:0-8648 GCA_040383785.1 Ignavibacteria bacterium
ATATTTTTTAATTCAAAGAAACTTCACGATATTTCACGATTTTTGCCTGTTTTTTCAATTTTTGTAGGGATAAGTCGAGACCTGTCCTTCTTCGAAAACGGAT
The DNA here is from genome assembly GCA_040383785.1 of Ignavibacteria bacterium. Classification (GTDB taxonomy): domain Bacteria; phylum Bacteroidota; class Ignavibacteria; order Kapaibacteriales; family UBA2268; genus JBDNHS01. Next base: position 104 of record JBEICW010000102.1, read on the forward strand.
AATTCGCGAATTGTCCCTACAATATAATTTTGCACCTTTTGCACTCTTATTAGCATTTTTTAGCAAAAAGTTCACGATATTTCACGGTTGTTGCCTGTTTTTTTATTTTTCGCTTATTTTTTGTTTATTTATATTTTCAAATAACGGACAAATGAAATTCGAATTCATTTGTATATTTTAGACGATATATCCTTTGAATTATTGTGTAGATATTGCGTATATGGTACATTCTACCATTCAATTTATATAATTTCTTTTATTTGACAAAAATCTTTAAAAACAATTTTCTACACCCCCAAATTACCATTTTCACCAATATTTTCTTAATTTTGAAACTATGATAAATGTCAATCGTAATTATATTTTTTAATATTATTATTCATAATAGGTATATATGAAACTTTTTTCCAAATTAAGTTCAACTGCGACCAAATACTTCGGTATTGCAGCTGTGGCAGTAGTTTTGTCGCTATCATCTTGCGATAAACAAGATACAACAAAAGAGGATTTTTCTAAGGTGCAAGATAGTCTAAAAACATTCTTGACTAATTACAATACTACTTACCAAGACCTAATCTACAAATATCAAGAAGCTGATTGGCAATTGAATATCAAAATTGTAGAAGGCGATACTCTTTCTGCAAATTTAGCAAAAGCAGCTACAGAAGCATTTACTAATTTCACGGGTAGTAAATTAAATATCGACCAAGCTAAGTATTTTATGGATTTATACGAAAAAAATAAAGATAAATTCACTGAAACTGAAGTTAGACAATTAGAAGCCATTTTGTATTATGCAGGAGCAAATCCAGAAGTTGCTGCCGATATTGTGAAAGAAAAAATTGCTGCTGACACCAAACAAACTGAAAATCTATTCGGTTTTAGCTACAAAATTGATGGAAAAGCAGTTACTCCAAATGAAATTGACAATATTTTATCCAAAGAAACTGACCTAACTAAACGCCTAAAAGCTTGGGAATCAAGCAAAGAAGTTGGCGTAAAACTAAAAGATGGTTTAGCAAATTTGCAAACTTTACGCAATAAATCAGTTCAAGCATTGGGTTATAGCGATTATTTCAATTATCAAGTTTCGGAATACAAAATGACATCTGAAGAAATGATGACAGTTTGCCGAGATATGATAAAAGAGATTTGGCCCATCTACCGCGAATTGCACACTTGGGCGAGATACGAATTAGCAAAAAAATACAAACAACCAACTCCAAACGAAATTCCTGCACATTGGTTACCAAACCGTTGGGGACAAGAGTGGAACGATTTAGTAGATGTAAAAGGAATTGACCTTGACAAAACTTTAGCAAAACAATCTCCAGAGTGGATTATCACAAAAGGAGAAGAGTTTTATGTAAGTTTAGGCTTTAGTCCTTTGCCAAAAACTTTTTATGAAAAATCAAGTTTATATCCATTAGCAGCGAACGCACCTTACAAAAAGAATAACCACGCTTCGGCTTGGCACATGAATAATGCAGAAGATGTGCGTTCATTGATGTCCGTAGAATCAAATACAAAATGGTGGGGAACAACACTTCACGAATTGGGACATATATACTATTATATGACATATTCTAATCCAGATGTGCCGATTGTATTGCGTAATGGAGCAAATAGAGCATACCACGAAGCAATGGGAACTATGATTGGTTTAGCATCACTTCAACAGCCATTCTTGGAAGGATTGGGTTTAGTGCCAGCAGGAACTAAGGTTGACCAAACTCAGGTATTGCTAAAGGAAGCTTTGGATTATATAGTAGTATTGCCTTGGGCGGCTGGCGTAATGACTGAATTTGAATATGAGTTATATTCAAAAAATCTTCCAAAAGACCAATACAACAAAAAATGGTGGCAATTAGTTAAAAAGTATCAAGGAATTGTGCCACCAAATGAAAGAGGGGAACAATATTGTGATGCAGCAACTAAAACGCACATAAATAACGATGCTGCTCAATATTATGATTATGCAATGGCAAATGTATTATTATTCCAATTTCACGAGCATATCGCAAAAAATATCTTAAAACAAGACCCTCATAATACAAACTATTGGGGTAGCAAAGAAACTGGCGATTTCGTGAAAAAATTAATGTACCCTGGGGCAAATGTAGATTGGAGAAAACACCTAAAAGAAACATTAGGCAGTGAGTTTTCAGCTAAATCAATTGCAAATTATTTTGCACCATTGATGCCATACCTAAAAGAGCAAAACAAAGGCAGAACTCACACATTACCAGAGAAATTGAATTAAGATAATGATTTGAAAATTGAACAAGGGGTCAAGCATTAAGTCTTGACCTTTTTTTTGCACTATTTGCACTCTTTTTGCGTTTTTTCAAATAAAACTTCACGATATTTCACGATTTTTGCCTGTTTTTTTTATTTTTCAATGAACCTATTTAATCATTAATCATTTACAATTAACCATTTTGTTCTGACGCATTTATTGCGTAATTATTGTGTTTTTCGACTTTTGCTAATTTACTCTTAATCTTCCAAATCAAAACCTTTCTGGTGTTCGACTTTTTAACTTAATTATATAATTTTCAGGAGGTTCTATTTTATATATTATTCTTAATCCTTTGGATTTGTTAGTATGTATAATTTTAATCCATGAAATAAACTTATACTGTATTTTATATAAGCGTTTGAAGTTTAAATAAGTTCATTTTTTACTTCTTCAAAAGCACTAATTGTTATATTATCCATAATCTTAATATTAATTGTTTTAGACAAATTATTAAAGAATTATTTTAATTCTTTGCTAAACTTAATTATATTCTTGGCTAATGATTTCCAGTTGGCGATTGATTTGTAATTAATGATATTTTGCTCAAAATCTACTTTCATTTCTTTATCAAAATACACTTTGATTTTTTCTGCAATTTCATTTGAATTTGGATTATCTACCATGAATCCAGTATTATGAGGTACAATCATTTCATTTAGTCCACCAACATCGGTAGCAATTACAGGCAAATCAAAATTGTAAGAAATACCAACAATGCCAGATTGTGTGGCAGATTTATAGGGCAGAACGCATACATCTGATGCTGAAAATAACTCCTGGACTTCGCTGTCATTGATATACTTTACAAATTGAGTGATTTTATGCCCTACTTCCAAGTTACTAATTTGCTCAGAGTATTTGTCAAAATTTCCATAAACTTCTCCAGCAATGATTAAATGATAACTATCATCTAGCAAAGACATTGATTCAATAAGCAAATCTAAACCCTTGTAATCGCGGATAAAGCCAAAATACAATAGCAACTTTTTATCTTTCAATTCTTCATATCTATCACCAAAAGTCTTCTTTTTAGATTCAATTACATCTAATTTTTCGCCAAAATGATTATAAAGTGGATGTTCTTGAAAAATATATTTTGCATTTGGTTTTAGCGAGAGTAAATCATCCTTGACCTTATTACTCATTACCACAAAACCATCATAACTATTCAAAAAATACTTAATTAATTGAATATCAAAAGGTCTTTTTTCATGTGGAATTACATTATCCAAAATAGCGATTTTTTTTGTTTTTTTATCCAATTTACGTGCAACTTTACCCAATGAAGGAGCAAAAAATGGCATCCAAAATTTGGTTAAAAGCAAATCCGCTTCAAAGTTATTTATCTCATTTGCTGTTGAATAATAGCTAAGTGGATTAACTGTATCAAGCACACGCTTTGAATCAATAATTTCTGCATTATCATCAGCAGTAACATATTGCGTAGTGCCAGGGAAAAGAATATCAGGATATTGCCTTTTGAAAGTATAAGCATTGATATTCTCATTAAGATCATTTTTGAATGAATTAAACAAAGAGGCATTAAACTGAGCAATACCACCTCTAAAAGGATAAAAAGTAGATAAATACGCTATTTTCATTAGTTTGTGATAGTATATTTTGAGAAAGTGAGACTTGAATTTATAATTATTTACAAAATTAAGCAATAAAAGTAAAATTGTAGTAAATAATATTGAGTTAAATAATATTCTACAATTATCACGTCTTAAACTTATAATCAATCTAAAAGTAAAAATGAATAACAAAGTATTAGAAGCAAAAAATATTAATAAGTTTTTTCATGACCCAGTTACCACTCAAGTTCTGATGGATATCAATTTCTCGATTAATTCTGGAGATTTCGTTTCGGTGGTGGGCAAGTCTGGTTGTGGAAAATCTACCTTACTTTATATCCTTTCAACTATGGATACAGACTATACAGGTGAACTATATATAGATAATGAACTGATTACAAACCAAAAATCTAACAGATTGGCTGCAGTACGTAATGAAAAAATCGGCTTTGTATTCCAATTTCACTACTTACTAAATGAATTTAATGTGCTAAAAAATGTAATGTTGCCTGGGCTAAAACTCGGCAAATTAAGTGAAAAAGAAGTAGAATTTAATGCAATAAATCATTTAAAAACATTAGGTGTGGAGCATCTTGCACTCAAAAAAGCTAATCAAGTTTCTGGTGGTGAAAAGCAACGAATCGCAATAGCCAGAGCATTGATAAACAACCCAATTATTATTATGGGTGACGAACCAACTGGCAATCTTGACCTAAAAAATAGCGAAATTGTTTTTAATATTTTCAAACAACTTGCAGAAGAGTTTAACCAAACATTACTAATTGTTACACATGACCAAAACTTTGCAAATAATACTCATAGAATTATAGAAATGTTAGATGGAAAAATATTGAAGTAAGAGAACCTCTAATATTATTATATAAAATATATTTTAAAATCAATTTGTTCGTCAATCTTAAATAATTATTAATTGAATAAAAAAGAAATAATTTAAAGTATATTAAAAAGTATCAAATGATAAAATTCCAAAATCAAAATTACCTAAAAAAGTCTAATTTAGTTTTGTTTAATTCTGTGAAGAATATATTACCTTTTGGTATTAATCCTATTATTAATCTTTTGATTTTTGGGGTGATATTTACTTTATTTATTAATTCTTGTGCATCTACAAAGCGTCCTTCGGGATTTGAACTTCAACAAAATGAAATATTGGAAAGCTTGGATACTACTCCAAAGCCTATTTATATCACTGGAACAGCCAAAATTGATACAGCAAATCCGAATTTGCTAATTTACGATTTGTTTAGGTTAAACTACAAAAAATATCCAGATACAATCAAACTTCACACAAGAGTTTATGATTCATTGGGAAATTTTATCACAAATATGGCACCTCCATACCGCACAAATAATATTGAGTATTTCAATAAACTTGACGAAAGTTTGGGGCTGGTATATAAAAAGCGTGATGTAAATATTCCTAAATTTACTGTAAGGGAGTTCGGTGCTTTGGATTCTATACCTTTTAATATCGCCCTACTTTCAGATTATAGTGGCTCTATGGATGCAACCAAAGGAGTTATAGCCGAAGGTGCAGAAATATTTGTGAAATTGAAGTATCCTTTGGATAATATTGGTGTTTTTGGTTTTCATAGCAAATTAGTAACTTTATCGCCATTTAGCACGGATTCTAATTTTATTTTATCTAAAGTTAGAGCAAATATCAAAGAAAGTGTTGGGCTATTTTCGGCAATGGCAGATGGAGTTTGGAATACGTTAACCCAACTTTCGACCTTAGATACCAATGTTCAAAGGGTGATGGTAGTTTTGTCAGATGGTGATGATAATTACTCAAAAAAGAAGTTAAATGAAATTATCGAAAGAGCTAAAGCCCAAAATGTAACAATTTTTACAGTTGCATTTGGCTATTCGATAGACGAAAACCTAAAATATTTAGCAAAATATACAGGTGGGAAATTCTACAAGGCAAAAAGCAAAGAGGAAATGCTTGATATATTTCGTGATATTTATATGTCGCTAAGGTATTATTATCAAATCACTTACACTGCACCTAAATACTGGGGTCTGCATACTGTTACAACTAATGTAGAAGTGCCAAACAGAAAAGCAGACTTGCCAAAGCTTATGGCAACTGGAGAATATGACACAAGTGATTTATTCCCTTGGACAGACTTATCTGCAGCATTTACTCGCCCAATTTTATTTGATTTTAATAAGGATTCAGTAAAAGAAGAGTCTTTTTATATTTTAGATGAAATTACAGATGCAATGATGAGCAAACCAACGATTAGAATTGAAATCCAGGGGCATACTGATAACGTAGGTCCAGATTATGCAAACGCAATTTTATCTAAAAAGAGAGCCGAATCAGTTATGAATGCCCTCATCGAAAGAGGCATAGAACCCAAACGCCTTAGAGCCAGAGGTTTTGGAATGAACCAACCAATAGCCAGCAATGAAACAGAAGAAGGCAGATCTAAAAACAGAAGAACCGTCTTTATGATTATTGCGAAGTAGGTGGGGTGGGTTATGAAAAATGAAAATGTAAATATTTTAAAATAATTACTTGGAGTGTTTATGACAAGTTTAGTTATAAATGAATTACAATCAAATATACCATTTTTGATTAGCATAATTAAAAAAGGTGAAAGTGTAGAACTTAAAGATAAAAATGATAGTGAAGCTTTTGCTATTGTTACTCCTTTAAATTTAATTAATAAGTCAACTCAAGCCGATATTTCTACAAATAGTGAGTATGATGAAGAGTATATATCATCTTTGAGAAAGAAGGCAAAAGTAAACTGGTTATCTGATATTAATCACGAAGAATGGTTAAATAATTTTAGAGAATGATAAAATCAAATGTGGACAACTTTTTAAAAATAAATGTTTTTTTTATGTAAATTTTGTAATTTGAATTGTGAGTAAATGATAATTCTTTAAATGTTATTTTTTACAATTGATTAATTGCAAAGCAGAAGAGTGGTTAATTAGTTTTATGAAATCGCATAATATCTGCATTAAGATAAATCATAAGTATCACAAACAAAATAACAATTTAAAAATTTTCATAAGGCAATAATATCATGAAAAAGATATTTTTTATTGTATTTGTCGTAATATTTTATCTCTATGTTTTAGATATTTCAAAAGGACAACATATTAAACCCTCTTGCCCAATTGGATTTAATTCAAGATTGTTTCATATAACTTTGAATGGATGTACTTATGATTACATAGTTTGTTATAAATGTGAACCTCATCATAATTATATAACTGTATCCTTAAATTATTGGAAAAAAGCATATCCTTACACATGTGTCCCTTCCCCTCCATTGACAGACGAACAAATCAAAACAGCTATTGAAAACAAAATACAAATTGATGATTTAACATTTTTAACTAATCATTGTGCAATTAGACCATGTGATCCTTTTGATACATTAGGTTATACACCAATAACATATATACAATATCTTTGTTGGCAAAAAAAATATGAAGTTGTTGATTCTATAATATATGAATATGTGATACACTGTGATGATAGTAATTATTGTTCAGAAACATATTATGTTTGTTTTTCACAAAGACGAAATAAAGTGATTGGGTACGGAAGTGGAGGTGGTAAATCTTTACATACTACAAAAAGTATATGCACAGATACTTTAGTAAATGGAAATTTTTATCCAAAAGTAGGTCCAGATACAACTGAATCAAACTGCACCAGAATTAAAACAAATTGTGAGTAATAAAATGCAAGCAACAAAAAAAATGAAAAAACTATTATTAATTTTCATAATTCTTTTTTCATATCAATTTTCATTTTCTAAAAATGATTTTAAGTTAAAGCCAATACTTTTAGATTTTCATGGAATAACTGGAAAAGATTCTACCATAATTGCTTATGGCAATTATGGTAGTTATTTAGTTAGTTATGATGGGGATAAAACCTGGGAAACTAAAAAAGTATTTGACAAAGGTGATATAATAAAAATGTTCTATGAAAAAAATAGAATCGTTGCATTTCAACGTGATGGTTTAGTTGCAGTAAGTTACGATGACGCTCATACATGGGAAATTGTCAAAGATTTAGGGTATAGAGAGACTTATAAATATTATCAGTTTTTAATTAAATGTGGTCAAATATTAGATTATGAGAATGGTTATGTATATCGAAATATGGATTCAATTTATGTTTTTGATAAATCATTTAAAAAGCAAATAGTTTTAAATATCAATACTCCAAATATTTTTATAGGTTTTCAAAATGAGTACAAATTAAATACAATGGCATATGATGGTAGCCACTTTTATTTTTCTTATTATGATTTTAATATTTTGAAAGCAGATAAAAACTTTAATATTATAGATACTATTAATATTAGAAAAGTTTTGAATTTACCTTTAGATGCTAAGAATAGAGGAAATATTTATTATAATAATAATAGTTTTTATTTTAAAATAGGACATGATTTTTATAAAATTAATAATGATTTTACAAATTCAGATAAAATAAATTCAGAAACAACTTTAAGTCAAAGGCAATCAAATTTTAATTTAGATTTCTTTTATAATAATGAGCCATATTTTTCTATTCAACATTTGGATATGTATTATAAATTAACAAATGAAAATAAAACGAAATATGCAATATATAACAATTTCAAAAAAGCATTTTGGTATGACA
>JBEICW010000103.1:0-8642 GCA_040383785.1 Ignavibacteria bacterium
ACCCTCAACTAATTGAATTTGGAAATTCATACTCACTTGAGTTGGAGGGTCAAAATCAAAGATTCTACCACTTCCTGGCAATACTGTATTAGAAGAAGTTACAGTTGATGCTACAACACCAGCTGTGGTGGCTGACCAATTAGTTGTTGTTAATCTATTATTGAATGTTGCACTAGTAGTACCTCTCAAACCTATTTGAGAAGTAACTGCTGTTGTAAAACCGGCTGGATGTGTGAATGTACCATAATTAAATCTAACTTTATTTGTCGTTTCGTGCAACTGAACTTGAAAATTATAACTTGGATTATTTGGTGCCCATTGGAATCTCAAACCATTTGCTGGAAGTCTGTTATTTCTAAGATCTAAGTCACTATCATTTGCAGTACCCAAAGTTACATTTGCAGCAGTCCATCCAGCACCTACAGTTAAATTCTTTATTTCATTATTAGCAAAATTATTACTAGCACCTCTCAATCCTACTTGCACATTTTGATTTCCAATATCATCACAAACAAATGGTCCGTAATGTATCCTTATTATATCACCTTCAATCAACCTAATTTGAAAATTATAATCTGTATTATCTGTTAGAGTACTATATCTAGCACTTTTCCATTGAATTACAAATTCTCTATTAGGTGCTGTACCCGTTAATTCTGTTCTGACTACAGTAGCAGTTTTTCTATTCAAACTACCTACTTCAAATCCCAAAGCCGAGACCACATAATTTGAACCTGCTCCACTTAAAGGGTTAGATGTTGCAGCATTTACTGATGAACCAAATGCTATATAACCATCATAATTTAAACTTATATTAGTAAATGTTGAATCTCTAAATTTAAAATTAAATCCTATAGGAATATCATTAACTGTTAAATCATTTGTACCTGTACCAGTTACTCTTACTGTACCACCAGTAATTTCAGTATAAGTTGTAGTAGTTGCAGTATAATCATATTCATCATAAATTTCTGCAGTAAATGGAAATACATTTTCCCATTGCATTGTAAATATTCTATTTGGTGTATTACCTGTTACTTCCGAGCGAACTATTGTGTTGCTTCTTCTAAATAAGTTTACACCTAATGGTGCTATTCTATTTTCAGTAGTTCCACCTTGAGAAATAGGTGTCTGAGTATTTGTTACTGCTGTACCTAATCCTAAATAACCATCAAAGTTTAAACTAACTGCAGTAAAATCAGTACCTGCTAAATTAAAAGTAAAAGGTATTGAAATATTCTGTACTTGAACATTATCAGCAGTACCATTTCCTGTAACATGAACCGTGCCACCAGTAATTGGTGTATAAGTATTAGAACCATTACTAAACAAATAATTTGGAATAGTATTTGCAACTGCAGCAGTTGGTGATACATCTTCCCATTGCATAGTAAAAACTCTATTTGGTGCTGAACCAGAATTTAGATATCTAACTGCAGAACTTGATTTAGTAAAGAAATTCATACCTAATGGAGCAATCCTTGGGTCTGTACCTGCTGCAGTTGAAATAGGTAAAGTTGTTATAGCACTCACCGAGCTACCTAAACCAATAAAACCATCTAAATTTAATCTTAAATTGGTATAATCAACATTTAAATATTTAAATGTAAATCCAATTGGAATATCACTTGGACTGGTATAATCATTTACTGAATTACCACTTACAGGTGTAGTTCCACCACTAATTGGAGTATATGTGGAATTACTATTTGCAAATGTATAATCAGCAAAAGAAGGAGTGGGTGGTACAACAGTAATTCTATTTACAATACCATTAGCCGAACCAATTTCTAATTCGGCACCTTCTTTTTGTACATATTGGCGACCACCTAATACATTCTCACCTTGTACCGATAAAATACCAAAACCATTATTTACTTTTACAACATCTGTACTCGAGACTGTTTTGCTTGTATTTAGTACAATTCTATGATTATCCCCACCGGCAGCACCAATATTAACAATATCAGAAGCTAATTTAGGAAAGTCATTATATGTATTAGTAGCATTGCCATAATCTACAGAAGACCAGTTAGTAGCATCTTCCCAATCTCCATCTCTACGGCTATAGAAAACTCTTTCTGTACCTGCACCTGCCTGCCCAACCATTAGTACTATTGCGTTAATTGCAGAGTTTGTGGATGCAGGTGTATTAAAAGCAGCATCGCCAATACCAGTTGGGTTATTTACTAATCCGATTGACTCTAATGCTCTTCTTTCTACTCTACTAATATTAATAGTACTATCCCAAAGATTACTTGCTCCAGTGTATCTAAACATTGAATATGAAGTATCTGGATCAACCCCACCTCTTGGTTCATTTTCCGTAAAAACTAAACGAGTGTTTAATCTACCACCTGCATTAAAAGTAAATACAGGATAACCTACAGGCATATTAGCTGGTCTTGTAATTTCCCAATATTTCTTTACATTTGTATTTTTATTAATCTGATTTTGGTTAAAATTCGGATGATCACCTTCAAATGCTGTGATTTCTACCAATCCTTGCGTAAAACCATTACTTGGTGTCATATCAGCAGGTGTATATCTATCATCTGTTCCTATAGGAAATTGTCTCTGACCCGTCAATAATCTTATCATTCTACCATTAAGCCATCCATACCTTGTTACTGGTAAACTATCAAAACCAACGCCTCCCAAACCAACTCTTATAACATTAAAACCACTAGCAGCATAAATATTAAAATATTTATTATAAGTTCTTACATTCACATTAGTTCTATTACGAGGGTGGAAAAATAGTTGTCTTGCTTCAATGTTTGTATTGGAAATTATTTCACCACTTGCTTTACTTGCACTAAATCTATTAAAAAGTAAAAAAGTTGCATCAGTTTCTCCTTCTCTCCAAACGTATTGAGTTCCACCACCATTAAATATAAATCCACCTGCAGTAGTAGTAGAGTCATTTATATCTGTAACTGTATTTGACGCACTTACCCAATTACCAGCTACAGAAGTAGTTCCTGGTGTCCAAGTGAAACCATTTGCAATACGATAATTTCCACCTAATTTTGTAATTAAAGAATCAAAAGCAGCGCCACCTGATTTGAAATATAAACTGTCTTTAATAAAAAATATCAAAGGAGGTGTAAGTCTAGCACCAGTAAAAGTAAGCATTCCACTTGGTTTATCTACTTGGAATGTTTTAACAGTTAATGGCATTCCATTACCAGTAACTTGAGCGCCAGTTCCATTATATACAAAGTGGGCATTGCCATGAGAGTCTGGGTTATAGTTTCTTGTTGTTGTTTGGATATTACCAGTAGCACCAGAAGTTGTAATACCAGCCGCATCACCAATACCAATTGCACCTTCTGTAGCCAAAGTAAAAGTACCAGCACCACTAATGATGTTCGTACCTAAATTTAAGTATCCACCCAAATCACTTGGTCCAGCTTTTTCAACTATTACTATTTTACTTGCATTTACAGTATGAGCTACATCTAATGTTACAGTTTTACCATCTCCAATTCTAACATTATCGGTAGCTCCTGGAGCACGCGGTGCAATATCCACACTACCATAAGAAGCAGTTGACCAAATTGTATTATCACTCCAATTACCACTACCTACAGAGTAGAAAGTAAGATTTGCTGGAGTACCACCATAGAAGAACTGTTTTGCATTACTTGGTAGTATTTCGTTATCCAATATTGAAACCGAACTGCCTGTTCTGATACCAGTATTAGTAGCAATCCAACCGCCGGTGTTATTAGTTCCATTTCTTTGAGTTACTTCAAAAAATGCAGTATTGGCACCGTTTCTAATATCAGAAGCGATAAAGTTGAAATTTGCTGTGTATTTTCTTGCACCAAGAGCGAAATTATTACCAGAAAAATTAGCAGTAACTTCCCATCTTTTAGGTATATTTTGTAATGAACTTAATTCAGCACCATTAGGTTTCCCAGTTTCAATAATAGTAGCATCAACTTCTCCACCAACCAAGGCAGTATTAACATTTACTTCCAATAGACCTGCAGTACCACCACCACCAGTTATTTCAATTTCAAAAGGATTATAATCTACACCAAACCCAACTGGGAATGTAGTATTAGCAACTGCACCAATCCCAAAATTTAATCTCAATGGTCCATCAATATGCCCAGGAGTTAGCCCAGGTCTTGAGATATTGGTTGAATTATTACCATTTACACGAATTGCTTTTGAAGTTGGACGTCCACCAATATTACCCTTTGTTAAAGTAAGTTGATTGGTAATTGTAATATCACCAGTTCCAGAAACAACTACATGATTTGTAGGTTTATTAGTAGTTACATTATAAAATGTACCAGTACCATTAAAAGTTACATTTTGAGTTGCTGTTCCATTAAAATTAATAGTACCTGTCACCAAATCCAAAATACCATTTTGAGTAAAATCGCCTTTGATATTTATAGTTTGAGTAGTTGTTCTTATTTTAGAAGTATTAACAACCAAATTGTTATTAATCGTAATATCATCTACAAATTGTAATACACCAGAAGCAGAATTATCTTCAACTTCCAAATCATACAACTCTTGACCAGCAGTAGTAATTAAATTGGTATTACCAGAAGTATTAAATAATATTTTACCTGTACCTGCTTGGAATGTCGCTCCAGGTGTAACAGTGAAGTTTTTACGGATACGCATATCATAATTGCCACTATTCAATGTAGCAGCAGTAAGTAATACATTCCCACTAATATCTACATAATCATTAGAACCGTCAATACCAGTTAAGTCATTTGGGTTACCTAATGTTTTAACACCACCACCAGAAATTTTGATATTTTCATAGTTTAATCTATAAACTAAATCTCTTGGATCAGCAAATCCACTTGGGATAGTTTGGTTGCCTGAACCATTAAAATGCACAGTAGATCCAGAAACCAAAATTCTCTGAGAATTTGGAACAGGATCAAAATCTAATTCAGAAATATCTATATTTTTCGAAATATTAATTTCACCAGTAGGGTCTAAAGTTATATTTGAGTTTTGTCCAACTTGAGCAGAAATCTTCAAATTATAATATTGGGCAACTGGCGTACTTGGGTGATTAGTAGAAGGAATTGTAAAAGCAGAAGTCCCTGCAAAATTTATAGTTCCACCAATAAATGTTGGCGAAGAGTAATTTGTTGGAAAAGTAGCAATAGCAATTTCCCCACCTCTCATTCTAAATGCTCTATTTGGAGTTTCACCATCGCAAGTAGTATTTACAATATTAAACTTGCCACTATTAATAATTAAAGAGTCTTTTATCTCAGTTGCTTTTAATAATGTAACTGTACTATCGTTTCCAGATTGGCTCCCTCTATTTTCAATAATCAATGCCGCTACAGAATTAGGTAAACCATTTCCTGTAGTTTGATTAGAAGTACCATTATAGGCATAAATACCTTGAGTGCTAAATATCCTTGTAGTATTTCGCACGTTTCCTGTAGCAGCTACTTCAGTTATACCATTTGGGTCAGCAATACCAAGAGTACCACCAGCTTCTACAGTTAATGTATCTTTAAAGTCTAAAGAGGGCTCTATATATGCTCCAGAAGCAATATTTAATCTTCCAGTATTTTGAATATTCACACTTCTTAATTCAGAAGTTATATTATTCAAATTAACTGTTTTTCCATCACCGATATAAACTATATCTAAGTTTGCCGATGGAAAAGAATTAGATGCAACCTCGCCATAACCAACTCTCGACCAGGTGCCTACACTATCCCATCTACCGTTTGCAATACTATAATAAATTGCTTCTACTGCTGAACGTGGACCGGCAGTCCAATCGCCATTTAGATAAGCAAAAGTCACCTCATCACATCTAAAACTATAACCACTACCAACTTGGGATCTTCCAAAACCACCTGGATTATCATACCAATTATTTTGAGTTCTAAAGAATACATAATCATAATTATTTATATTACCTTGTATCTCATTGGTAGAAATAAATTCCATTTTTATGTTATAACCTTCACTTTGAACTGCTATATTATTCGATTCAATATTAAAATATTTTTTTAGTGCAATATTTGGAACTAAAATATCTGGATGTTGCTCTTGGATTGCTTTTATACTAATTTGTGCACCACTAGATACAGTAGATTTGGGAGCACGCAAAGCAATATAAAAACCAGAATATCCATTGGGCGTTCCAATTGGAAATCTATAATAATATGTACCAGTAGGAGGAGTTAACATCAAATCCCTGATTAATTTGCCACCACCAACTGTTCCAGCAAATTGAATATGTTTAGTATCAAAGAATTTATCATTCAATCCATCAACATTTGTGTTACTTAATTCATCAGTAGCATTAGAGAAAATCCCACCATTTTCTTTTATACGTAAATTATGGTCGCCCATAATTAATACATTATTACCGATTAATCTCAAATTTTTGCCAATTGTAATTGGTTTGTTAGTAGTTAAATTAGTCCCAAATGATTTATTGATATGTAAATTATGAAATAATAATGTATCATTTAAAGTTTGTATTGATTGATTAGTTGCCGAACCGCTAAATAACACTGTATTTGTTTTTGGGTCAAATTCACTGCCAGTAGTAGCATTATTAATAAAATTACCTCTCAATTCTAATTGAGGTGCCGACTGAATATATCCCCTACCTATTAAAGTAAAATTACCTAATACCAACAAATTACTTTCTAACTGTTCTAATTGCGGAGTAGCTGCTCCACTATTATTTAACATTGTTAATTTATTTACTTCACGAGTTGAATTAATTTTAAAAGCATTTTCTGAGTTTGTATTAGAATTTGGAGCAAAAAATAAATTACCAGCAGTTACTCCACCATTCAATGCTCCAGCTCTAACATAATAATCACCATTAGTAAAGCTACTTGAATTTTTCAATATCTCAATATCACCACCAGACCAAGTAATCTGAGAGCCAGTACTACCTATATCAAAAACACCACGTGTAGATAAACTACTTCTTTCGCTACCTACTCTAAATATTCCTTCAGTTTTTACAAATGTAATCGCTGCCGCATCGTTAGATAAATCACGGGCAAAAGATTTTGTTATATTAACTATACCACCTGATTGAGTAAATTGTGCATTATTATTATAAAATAAATTACCTCTACTACCACCATTACCAACGTTGAGAGTACCGGTTACTAAATTAAATCTACCACCATCAAGAAGTATATCAGCATCTTGACCAGTTAAAGTAAAATTAGGATTATTAAATAATACTCTTGAATTACTACCAATTGTTGCCAAATTAGATGTTGCTTTGAATAATGCTGCAGAGATATTATCAGAATTTGATAAATTAAATGTTCCGCGTGTCATATTCAAAAAGCCTGTCGCAGTAGGCGAAGTAAAAGTACGTAATAATCTAACGGTATCTGTAACATTAGTTTTATTAACTGTTACTTCCGAAAAGTTAATACTACCACTACTCGAAGCACCACTTATCGAAACGTTGCCTGTTCCAATTAAATTAATGTCGATTTTTGAACCAGAATTAATTAAATTCAAAGTTCCATTTTCTACAATCAGATTTTGAGATAAATTCAAAATATGGTCACTACTTCCACTTTCGGCTGTGAGTGTACCATTTGAATTTACAACTAAATTATTTGTAATATTAAATGTCCAATCGTCTGCATCACCCAAGACCAAAGTACCTCTATTAATTGTATCATTAACTACTGTAAAATTAGTATTAAAAATTACTTCGTCAGCAGGGTTAGTTTTATCTATTAATATTTGATTAAAAGTAATTGAAGAGCCAGATGTAATCTCGGTAGTTGCACTATAGTTAAATACCATAGCCCCTACGCCAGCATTAAAAGTACCATTAACCGCAAAATTACCATTCAAATAAATTCGGCTATAACCAATCGAAGATTGAGTAAGTGTTCCGCCATTATCTATATTAATGGACCCATTTACCTGTAATGTAGTACCTGAACTAACAAAAAATATTGAACTTTGTTTTAAATTTAATAAATCTTGAGACTTGGATTCCATCGAAATGAATAAAAATCCAAGCACAAAAAGCATAACTTTCGTTACGCTAATCCCGTTGAATCTATATTTATTTAACTTAATCATAAATTAAAAATAAAACCTTCTTATTTTAGACAAGATGGTATTTCACCCTTGTCAGTTTCAATCAAAAAATTATACCAAATTTAGAACTCTCTTTCTTCATACCTTTTCTTCAACTCCCCCATTTCCTATTCCCCTCTTTTAAAGAGGGGTGGCAGCTTCGCTGACGGGGTGTTTCTTTTCTTTACTCCCTCCCTACTCCGTGGGGAGGGTCGGGGTGGGGTTTCTTATTTCTATTTTGCACTAATTGCACTAAATTTTCAATTTTTAAGCAAAAACTTCACGGTATTTCACGATTTTGCCTGCTTTTTATTTTTTGTAGGGATAGGTTGCGACCTATCTCTCTAATAAAAAACAAATTCGACAACGGACAATTCACGAATTGACTCTACAACTTTTTTTGCACTAATTGCACTAAAAATCGCATTTTTTCGCAAAAACTTCACGATATTTCACGATTTTGCCTGCTTTTTATTTATTGTTGCGATAGGTTGCGACCTATCTCTCTAATAAAAAACAAATTCGAAAATGGACAATTTACGAATTGTACC
>JBEICW010000104.1:0-8598 GCA_040383785.1 Ignavibacteria bacterium
AGGTAAAAAAGGTTGAGTTAATCTATAATGGTCTGTATCATTACCAACTTGTGCAACACCAGCTCTTAATTTTAAGAAGCTAATTTCTTCAGGCATTTCAAAAATATAAGTCATAACTGCACTTAAAGATGCAGAAGGGTAAAAATAAGAATTATTATCAACTGGAAGAGTTGAAGACCAATCATTTCTAGCAGATATATCCAAGAATAAATAGTTTTTATAACCTAAATTTGTTGTACCATAAAAAGAATTAATTCTTTTTTGGTTATCATTTTGAGAAGCAAGTGGATTTACTCTTGAGTTAGTTAAGTTGTAAATTTCAGGTATTGTTAATTCTGGAGCAACAACTGAAGTAATTCTATTTTTTTGTTCCATTTGGTTACCACCTAATGAAACTAAAGCTGTCCAATCTTCATTAAATTCAGTATTATAAGTTAACAAGAAATCTGAGTTTATTTCCTCGATAGTTACATTTTCTTGTCTGTATTGACCAAATCTGAATCTTTGAGTGGAATAAGCTCTACTTCTTTCTCTAATTTCATCTTGATAATCAGTTCCTGAACGTAATTGTAAACTTAAATTATCCAAAATGTTATATTTTAAAGAAATGTTACCAAAAATTCTATCAAAACTTTGGCTATTTGTATTTTCGTATAATTGGAAGTATGGATTATCATGATAATTATAATTAGATGCGAATTGTTGCAAACCTTCCATATCTCTCTGCCAGTAGTCTCTCATAGCAGAAACATCATCAGAACGACCTAACCAGCAATTAAATAAATACATAATATTTTCTGTACCATAACTTAAGTTAGGTCTATTACCACTATTTGATTTAATGTAATTAACTACTGTTTTAACTGTAAAGTCTTCAGTTAATTTATAACTACCATTAAATGAAATTGTATTTCTTTCTAAATCTGTATTTGGAACAATACCTGTTTGAGCTAAATTAGTTAATGATAATCTAAAATCACCGAAGTTATTAGAACCCGAAAAAGCAATGTTATTATTACGAGTTTGACCAACTTCAAAGAAATCTTTAACGTTATCAGGTCTGGCAACCCAAGCAGTTGGAACGATTGTAGAACCAGCAGGAGCTGATTTAGTATCTCCACCACGATAGTTAATTGCATTTCCATTAGCATCTACTCTTGGTGAATTGAATTGAGGTATTAATTGTCCTTCAAATTTAGGTCCCCAAGATTCGTCAGTTCCGTCTCTCAAACCACCACCAGAGCCATCAACAAATGAAAATTCACCATTTGCACCTTGACCATATACATTTTGATATTCTGGCAATCTTAAAGCTGTTTCGTAAGATGTTGTTGAATTAAAACTAACACCAAAACCACTACCCTTAGCAGATTTTGTTGTAATTAATATCGCACCATTGTTCGCTCTTGAACCATATAATGCAGTTGCATTAGCACCTTTTAATACAGTAATTGTTTCAATATCATCTGGATTTACAACACCAGCACCATTACCATAATCTACTTCTTGATTAGAATTACCAGTAGAACCAACTACTTGATTTGTGATTGGAACACCATCAACTACGAATAAAGGTTGATTATTGCTGATATTTAACGAACGTTCACCTCTAATTGTTACTCGTGATGAACCACCAATACCAGATGGTGAACCAACTACATTAACACCAGCAATTTTACCAGCTAAAGCATTAACAATGTTTGTTTCTCTTGCTTGAGAAGTTGCATTACCATCTAATTCTTGAACAGAATATCCTAATTCTTTGTTATTTCTTTCTACACCTAATGCCGTTACTACAACATCGCCAGTTTGAATTCTATCAACTTCCATTGCTACATTAATGGTTTTTCTACCATTAATATCAATTTCAGTTCTTTTGAATCCCAAATAAGAAAGAACTAAGGTTTTACCCTCATTTGGAACATCAAGTTGGAATGTACCATCTTTTTTAGTCTTAGTACCAACTTTAGTACCTTTTACCGAAACAGTAACACCAATTAATGTTACACCATCTTCTTTAGAGGTAACTTTACCATCTATTAACTCTGCTTTTGCATCTAATGATATAAACGCAAATACTAATGCAAAAACTGTGTGGAGAAGTTTTTTCATTAAGCCCTACCTTAAATTTATTTAAAAAAGTAATTATAAAAAATTTGAAATTTTTGTTTTATTTCATTTATACTTCAAATTATACAGAATAATATTTTTTGATTTTTGTTATTTTTTATAATGCAATTTCTTATAATAGTGTTTAAATAAAATAAGTAATAAGTTAATAATTAGTTAAGATTGCTTTTGTGGAAAATAATTCTATTATGAAGTTTTTTTTATTGAAAATGTATTTAAAATGAATAGTTTTAGAAAGTTATTGTTTTTGAAAATTAATATTGTAAGTTTTAAATTCATTAAGGCAGGATTTGGTTTAAAATTAATGTTAAATCAAATATCTCGTAAACCTCCGTACAAAACTCCGTACAAAAAATTCAAACGTAGATAAGTTTATATAAGTTTATATAAATTGATGTAAGCACTAATACTTTGATATATAGAGGATTATAGTGGATATTGAGTTGTGGTAGTTGATTTAAGTTGAAGAAATAAGTTCCTCTCTGACCACAAACATAATCCTTAAATCAAGCAATAGCAATGATTTAAGGATTTTTTGTTTTAAAATTGGCTCGCTTTTGTTTTACCTTACCACATTCACTTTTCGGAAGTGGCTTCGGTTTTGGTCATCTTTTAGGATTATGAAGTAGATGCCAGTGCTAGTACCTAATTCATTTAAGTTGATTTCATTGTTGTTTATATCTCTATTAATCAATACTTTGCCTGTGATGTCCATTACATAGATGTCTTTGATATTGCCTGTCTCTAATTTTAAGATATTGTCTATTTGTTTCACTTCTTCGGACTGGTAATATCTATCTTCTACACTTAAAAACTCATCTCTTTCGCTGCAAAATTCCCAAGATAATAACTCGTGGATTTGAGTTGCGGCTCCTGTTGTGCTGGTAATTCCAATATGTGCAAATTCACCTAATTCTAACTGCAAATATTGGCTAAAATCAAAATTATCGGCAGTCATAAAACAAATTATTTAAAGTTGATATTTTATCTTTTTTCTTATCATTTTTTTATTCTTAATTCATATCATTATCGTCTTCGTAAATTCCGTCTTCATCTTCATTTGGTTCATCACCAAAGATGTCATTAATGTCGTCATCAGTATTATCATTAATGTTATCATCAATATTATTGTCGTCATCTTCTATTTCGTCATCCAAATCTAATTCGCCATTTTCGTTCTTTTTGTTTTTATTAGATTTTTTAGGACCTAGCTTATACGATTTATTTTTAGCTAATAAATCTCTATACAATTTAAGTTTTTTCATTGCTAATTCTGAAATAGTTCCAATTGTAGCTTGACCCATTTCATCAACTTCGCCCAAATCCATTCCAAGCAGAATATTCGTAGCTTCGTCTATCGTTTTCATTGTATATATGTTGAATTCGCCTTTTTCTATTGAGTTTGTAATTTCATAACTCAACATCAAATCTTCTTGGTTCTGAAATGGAATTATCACTCCTTGTTTGCCATCTAAACCTTTCATTTTACAAACTTCGTAATAACCTGTAATCTTTTCGTTTACTCCACCAATTGGTTGGATATCTCCTTTTTGATTTACTGAACCAGTTATTGCAACCGCCTGATTTATTGGCAAATCCGACAATACAGATAATATCAAAATTATCTCAGCCGCAGTAGCACTATCACCATCTACACCTCCATAATTTTGCTCAAAAGCGATATATACATTAAATGAAATAGGAAATCTTTTTGCGAATTTTGATTGTAAATACGAAGTTAATATCAAAACTCCTTTATTATGCAATCGTCCGCTCATATTAGCTTCACGCTCAATATTGATAATACCTTCATTACCCAAACTAATATTTGCGGTAATTCTCGATGGTTTACCAAATGCAATTAGTCCTGTATCAAGTACAGTCAATCCATTAATCTGCCCTATTCTTTCGCCTTCTGTATCTATCAAAATTATACCACTTTCTATTTGATATTTCATTTTATCATCTATTAGGTCATTTCTCTTTTTTAGCCAATAAATTGCTTTTTGAACATCAACTGCATCTATATAATTTTTGGATTTACTATTATTTACATAAAATGCTGATTCTCTAATCAAATCTGCTATATCTGAAAATTTAAGAGTAATTCTTTTTTTGTTGCCTGAATGTTCTACTGCCCACTCCAAAATCGCCCCTACTCCACTTGGTGAGCAGTGTGGCAAATTTTCGTCAGTACATAATTTAGAGATAAATTTAACATAGTTTTCAATTATTTTATCATCTAAAGCTGTTTCGTAATCAAATTGAGCATTAATTTTAAAGATTTTTTTAAATCCTTTTTCATGCTGATATAATACCTTATAAAGAGTTTCACCACCGATGATAATACATTTTACATTAACACTTATTTCTTCTGGTTTTAGATGGCTTTGGGAAACTTGAAAAATTGTATCGGCTTGTTGTAATTCTAATACACCATATAATAAAACTCTTTTTAAAGCATACCAAACTGTAGGGTCGGCAAATAAATCTTCGGCACTTACAATTAAATATCCTTGGTCGGCTTGAAGGATAGAGCCTGCTTTAATCATACTAAAATCAGTTCGCCAATATCCTCGTTGGTCAAATACTCTATCAAATGTTCCAAATAAATTAGCATAAGTTGGAGTTTTTTCAAGTATAATTGGAGCACACTCAGTATTAGAATTATCAATTAATAAATTTATTTTAAATTGATTAAAAAAGTCAGTTAGACTCATTTCATTTTGAATATTTGCTATTGAAGGTAATGTTTCTGGTGTTGATAAAAATATCCCTAAGTTTTCTAAAATATAGTTTTGTACTTCGTTGATAAATCTACTAATTTTATCATTTTCATACTTCTCTATTATTTCTTGTAAAATAGATTGAATTACAACTACTGCAGTAGCTTTATCATTTGCAGATAAATCTTTTTTGAAATCCAAAAGTAATTTCATACTTTTTTTGGAAACTTCCATTAATTCTTCACGTAGTTCAAAAACAGTTTGTCTAATTTTGACAAAGTCATCTTTTTTAATTTTACCAGTATTTACTAATTGTTCTAATTCTTCTATAGCGATTGGTTTTTTGTTATGAATTGGGAAAATATCTGGTGTAAGTACTCCTTGTTCATTTTCGTATTCAGCTCTCACAAATCCCATAGGTACAATTTTTTCATCAAAATCATTAATTAGTGTGTTTTGATTGTTTTGATAATTTTCAATTATTACTTTGCGAGCAGATTTATAAGGTTCTTCCTCGAATAGTTTAGGTAATCTTTGTCTTATAAATTCAATCGCCGAATCAACCATTTTGCCAAATTCTCTACCATTACCTCTAATTAATTTTAATAAGTGTGGCTTTTGTGGCTCCACAAAATTATTCACGTAAATATAATCATAAGTAATTGGGCATTCAGTATCAAGACTTAGTTCTTCCAACATTTGCTTTACAGCAGTCATACGACCTGTACCAGATAATCCAGTTACAAACATATTATAGCCGCGTGCATAGAGTTGAGCACCTATTCTAAGCGATTCTAAAGCTCTTGATTGTCCAATTATTGAGTTTAATGGCGGTACTTCTGAGGTAGTTTTGAATTTTAAATTTTCATAATCATATTCCCATCTAACATCTTTTTTGTCTAATTTTTTAGCATTGTTATTTGTAAAAACTTGAGATTTCATTTTAAATTTATTTTTGTTGATTTTGGATTTGTTGATCTATGATTTGTTTGATATTTAGAGTTTTAAAGTTTTTCTGTAAATTTATTTCACATTAAAACTAACATTTACCACTGCAATTATATCTTTTTGGATAGAACTAATATCATTCATTCCCCAATCCGAAATTTCAGTAGAACCTCTCGGAACAATTTGTATAACACCCATACGAGCATTTACCAATTTGTCTATTTCCGAATCAGATGCTTCGGCGATTTGAATTGCTCTTTCTTTTGCATCTAATGTTGCTTTTGCCTGCATTGAGATTTTTAACTCTTGAACTCCAGAATAGGTATATGATGGCTGATTTACTGTTACTTGCACTCCAAGATTATATAATTCTCTTAAATCAGATTTTGAAATTTTTTCAATTAAATATACATCTCTAGATTCTATATTAATATTTTGATATGCACTATAATAATCAACTTCATTTAATAAACTACCATTTTTATCATATTTTTCAACAGCATTTACTGATATTATAGAATGTGAAAAATTGCTATCAGTTAAATTGAACTTTTTAAAAAAGTCCATAATTTTTTTATTATTCATTTCTAAATTACTATATGCATCATTAGAATTTTTTGCTCTTGAATTTATCGAAATTGAAAAATATCCATAATCAGAGGTAATTTGCTCTCGAGCCGAGCCGGTAACAGTTATTATATTTTTAGAATTAGAAATACTTGAAATCCCATCACTTAATATTAATGCTGATAAAATCAAACTTCCAGCAAATATCAAAATTAGCTTAATACTATTTTTCTCGTTCATTTTGTTTTCCTTAATGTTATTTTTGATTGTAATTTCAATAATGACAAACTTATTATCATTTTATTGAAAAGAATTTAAGAAATTCTATTTTTTTGCTATATAACCTTTAATTTAATTTAAATTTCTATAATTTTCTATAAATAATTAGATTTTTTATAACAAAATAAATAAGCATAAAGATTATTTCATAATATTTAGTAAATTGTAAATTGAAAAATTTAATATTTTAATTTTAATTCTAAAAAGTTAAGTTTTTATATCAATAACTTTGTAAAGTTTTCAAATAATTAAAAAAACAAACTAAAATTTAATTAATTTATAATTTATTAACAATTTTAATAACAATTTTTAAAGAGGGCTTTAAATGGCAAAATCTCACCCACCTGGTCTCTATCTTTTATTTTTCACTGAAATGTGGGAACGTTTCAGTTATTATGGTATGAGAGGTATATTAATATTATATTTGACTAAATCATTTTTGGAAGGTGGTTTGGCAATTAATGAACAAACTGCTACTTTAATTTATGGATATTTTACAGGGTTTGTTTATCTAACTCCACTTTTGGGTGGTTGGCTTGCTGATAAATATATCGGTCAACGTAAAGCAATTACGATTGGTGGTATAACTATGTTAATAGGGCAATTAGTTCTTTTTAGTGTGAATACACATGTTGGTTTATATTCAGGGTTGTTCTTATTAATAGTAGGGAATGGATTTTTCAAACCTAACATTTCTACCTTAGTTGGTGGATTGTATGAAGAAGGAGATGCAAAAAGAGATTCTGCATTCTCAATTTTTTACATGGGTATAAATTTAGGTGCATTTTTAGCTCCATTGGTTATAGGCTTTTTGACTGATAGTTTATTTGCGACTACTGATGCATCTGGTAACATTGTATCTTATGGTTACAAATATGGCTTTTTGGCTGCTGCAATTGGTATGTTTTTAGGTCAAGTTATATTTAATATGTTAGCACCTAAATATTTAGGTAATTTGGGTAAACACCCTGTTGGACATAAAGATAATGCTTCTACAAATAGTAGTGTTGATTCTAATGCTCCATTAACTGTTGTAGAAAAAGAAAGAATTTCTGTAGTATTTGTATTTTTCTTGTTTGCAATATTCTTTTGGGCTGCATTCGAACAAGCGGGTTCGTCTTTAAGTCTTTATACAGATAAATTTATAGATAGAACAGTATTTGGTTATACAATTCCAACTGCAATGTTTCAATCAGTAAATCCACTTTTAATTGTGCTTTTTGCTCCAATGTTTGGTGCTTTCTGGGGAAGTAATCTTGGTAAAAAATTATCTACTCCGTTCAAAATGGGTATGGGTATGGTAATTTTGGGACTTGGGTTTTTCTTTATGTTGGGTGCAGTTGCCGAAAGAGGTGGCGATGTTCAAGATACAGCAATCAAAGCAAGTTTGATTTGGTTAGTACTTACTTATTTAATGCATACAATTGGTGAATTATGTATTTCACCTGTGGGATTATCTGTTGTAACTAAATTATCTCCTCCAAAATTAGCATCATTATTAATGGGTGTTTGGTTATTATCATCATTCTTTGCAAATATAGTTGGTGGTTACTTAGCGTCTTATGTAGAGGCATTAGGTGCAGGTAATATATTCCTATATGTAGCATTGTTTGTGATGGTATGTGGAGTTTTATTGATGTTACTAAATAAAAAATTAGTAAAACTAATGAATGGTGTAGTGTAATACTGTATTTTAGGTTACATAAATTATTGTAATTAGTTTTAATTTGATATAATAACAACCAAAAATTATACAAAAAAGAGGTGGGGTTTTTCTCATCTCTTTTTTTTATTTTCAAATTTATAATATTTTTTTATGAAAATTTGATTAATTTACATAAATTTGTAAATAGATTTAACTATTTTGATTTAATTTATAAATAATTAAATTGTCGTTTATAATTTATAATTTTGTAATTACACTTAATTTGAAATAAAATGAAAAAAA
>JBEICW010000105.1:0-8568 GCA_040383785.1 Ignavibacteria bacterium
ATCTTGGTCTATCTAAAACATCAGGTATTAGAAAGAATATTAAAAGTAGATATAAAGATGGAATTATTGTTGAGATTGATTTTCAATCATATCATTTACAATTAATTGATAATGTATTAAACCTTTTTACTAATGAGAAGAAACTTAATAAAGAGAATAATACTGAATTTAATTATCATAATGAGATGTCAAATATATTCTTTAATAAAGGTATTGAGACTGATGAAGATAAGAAGATTGTTAAGCAAAAGATATTTTATTTAATGTATAATGATATTAGTAACAACACAAATAATCCTAAGATAGATAAGTTAAAAAGATTTAGAGATTTATTAATATCATATTACGATGAACATAAGAAAATAAAGAGTTTAAAGAGTGGTGGTTATATTTACTTTGACTCAACATTTAACTATAATAAGTTATTTAATTACTTAATGCAAGATTTAGAAAGCAATACAAATTTTCAGTTATTACGTGAGATGTATTTAAAATTTAAAGACAAGTATAATTTAATTTTATATGTGTATGATAGTTTTTTATTTGATATTGAAGATGAAAGAAAGTTAAATGAGTTCATCAAAGATATTGATTTGGTTTTACATAATTATATTTATAGATTAAAAGCTGGATGTAATTATGACGATATGGAAATAATAAATATAAATAATAGGGATTGATATGAGAATAAATGATACGCAACTACTATGCACATTTTTCAATATAAGAGATAGACAACAGGTATTAGATGAGATAACATCTAAATATATATTAGGCACTGATAAGGTTTATTTGATGAAGACTGATGACGGTAGATTTTTTTATTCGTATAATGTTGATAAGAAATTATCAATCAACGATAAAATGAAAAGAACAATAATGGTTCATAGAAAGAAAGAAACTAACACCTTCTTTAGTATTAATTCATTAAATGAATTACAAAAGATAATCAACAATGGTGTTAGTGATAGAAATCAGGAAATCAATTGGGAAAATTATAGAAATAAAATGTTATTATTTAGTGATAATATTTTATCAGTTAATGAAGTTAGTATATATGATGTAATTACAATTCGTTACATAGATAAGAATGAAATACGTAATAATATAAATTCAATTAATGAAAGCAATAACAAGATAGATACTGTTTCTGAAACATCAACATTGATTAATAATATTGTTAATAATACAAGCAATGTAACAGAATATATTTAATTTATTAATGATAAAATTATTCTGAATATAGTAAAAATAAAATTTTGTTATTACAAAAATATTACTTACATTTGTAATGTAAATCTAAAATAGAAAAATAAATCAAAGTTTATATATAATTAGTCTATATAAACTCAATTAACAATCGTGGGTAAAATTCCACAAAATACAAAGAGGTGTTCTTATGATTAGTCAAGATTTGATTAATAAAAAGCTGGCTGAATTAAGCAAAGGTAATTTCAGCAAGAGTTCTTATGTTAAGGTTAATATGTTTAAACCTAGTGAAGGTAATACGATTATTCGTATCCTACCTAATAAATACTCACCAGATTTTCCTGTTGTTGAGAAATTTATGTATTACACTTGGAACGGCAATCCAAAAGATGTATTCACTAGCCCATTAACATTTGGTGAACCAGATCCTATTCAGCAATTTAGTGCTAATACTAATGATAAAGCAATCAAGGATGCGTTAAAAGTAACCCGTGAATTTATTGCTCCTATCATTGTTAGAGGTAAAGAAGCTGAAGGTGTTAAATACTTTAAGATAGGTAAAGAGGCATACAAACAATTACTAAATTATATTAGTGATGATGATTACGGTGATATTACGAGTGTAATTGATGGTAATGATATTGTTGTTAATTATACACCAAAAGAAAAAACAGCTAATGGTTTTCCTGTTACAACGTTAATGATGAAACCTAAAAAGACAGCTGCAACTGATGATCCAGAATTGACTAAACAACTAATTGAATCGCAAATTGATTATCTAAACAACGGTGGTGTTCCAACGTATGAGCAATTAGAAGATAGATTAAATACATTTGTTGGTGAGAAGTTACAAGGAGTTACACCGGCTGGTGAAACAGGAACTAATTACAATGATAGATTTAATAAATTGACTGATAGTAAAAGTGAAGATAAGAAGCCAACTGAGTATTCAGCTGAGGCACTTGGTGATTTAGATGCTTTGTTCGCTTAATATAATTACACTTTCTAAAAAAATAAAATTAGGTGTGTTATGTATATTAGTTAATTAGTTAATTAGTTATATAAACACACCTAAGTTATATATATATAAATTAAATAGTTATTTCAAATAATAAAATAAAGAAAATTAAAATATGGCAAAGACAACAAGTAAAGATACTAGGGCTGATGACCTTGCATCGATATTAAAAGATACCTTAAATGAGAAATTAGGTACCAAAACAGTTAAAGCTGTTTATGCACTTGATGATGATGACAATCCTGCTAATGTTGATGAGTTTATATCAACAGGTTGTGATGCGTTAGATTTAGCAATTTCTAATAGACCAAACGGTGGTATACCAGTCGGTAGAATAACCGAGATAACTGGTTTAGAACAAACTGGTAAGACTGTTTTATGTGCATCTATTATTGCTCAAACACAAAAGAAAGGTGGTATGGGAGTATTTATTGATACTGAAAATGCTGTATCAAAAGATTTCTTCCAGATGTTAGGTGTTGATATTAGTAGAGATAAATTCTTATATATTTCGGTTGCTAATATTGAGGATGTATTTGAAGCTGTATCAACAATTCTATTAAAAGCAATTGAACAAAGAACACAAAAATATATTACTATTTGTGTTGATAGTGTTGCAGCTGCAACAACTAGAACTGAAATGGAAAGTGATTACGGTAAGGATGGTTATGCAACATCTAAGGCATTGATAATATCAAAAGCAATGAGAAAATTAACACAATTAATTGGCGTTGGTAGAATTGCATTAATATTTACTAATCAACTAAGACAAATATTAAATGCTCAAGCATTTGCTGAACAATGGGCAGCCCCAGGTGGAAAAGCAATACCTTTTCATGCTACTGTTAGATTAAGACTACAAAATATGGGTAAATTAACAACAAAGATAGCCGGTAATGATATTGTTGTTGGGCAAAAAGTTCAAGCTAAATTAGTTAAGAATAGAGTAGGTCCTCCTCATACAAAAGCTGATTATGATTTCTATTTTGCGAGTGGTATAGATAATTTTGGTAGTTGGTTTACAATATTAAAGAAATACAATTTACTTAAAGCATCAAGTTCCTGGTATACAATAATTGATGAAACAACAGGTGAAGAGCATAAATTTCAATCAAAAGATTTCAATAATTTATTAAAAGAAAATCCTTCATTGAAAGCACAATGTTATCAAAGAATGTGTGATAGATTAATTGTTGTATACGAGAAAAATGATTTTGGTGTTGATGATGTTTCAACAATACCTGAAAACGATCCTAGTTTAGATTTACCAACTGAAATGAAAGGTAGTAAAGCAATTAAATCTGATACTAAGATGTTATTAACTGATAGTGTTGATAACAAAATAAAAGCACCATCACCAACTCCTGTTGATGTTATTAAGCAAGATTTCATTGATACAATTTCATCTAATATAGGTGATGTTAGTTCATCAGCTAATGTTGATGATGATATTAGTGTTATTGATTTTGATGATTTACCTGATGCAGTTAAAATGGCAGTATTAGAAGAGATGTAATTGTTGTGTTATATTGAATATATAAGTTTACGGATATGATTTATTTTGTATCCGTAAATATTTATAATAAATTAAAATTGGTTAATAAAACTATGGATATGGATACTAATGAATTAAAAGCAGCATTTGAGAAATTTAAAATTGCTGTTAATAATAGAAAGAAATATACTGACCGTGATGATAATGTTCTAATCATTGATGGCACTAATTTATTTATTCGTAATTGGATTGTTAATGATGCAAAAGATGAACACGGTGAGTTTATAGGTGGTGCGATAGGTTTTATTCGTTCATTAGGTTCATTAGCAAATACATTTCTACCAACAAGGATAATTGTTGTATTTGATGGTCAGGGTGGTTCACAAAGAAGAAAAGCTAAGTATGGTCAATATAAAGAAGGAAGAGTATTTAGACAAAAGACAAGTGATTATCATACATTAGGCACTCCTGAACAAGTACGTGAGAATATGCAAAATCAATTTAAGAAATTGGTTGAGATTTTAAGTTATCTACCACTTAAAATAATTATGATTGATAACATTGAAGCTGATGATGTGATTGCATATATGGCTAAGACCGGATTTAAAAATGAAGTTATGATTGTATCTGGTGATAATGATTACCTACAATTAATTGATGAACGTATATGTGTTTATTCAATACACATAAAAAAGAAAATATGCAATGATAATTTTAAAACTTTATATGGATATGATAGTAAAAATTTTATTTGGCAAAAAGTATTGTTAGGTGACTCATCTGATAATATAGATAACATAGATGGTATAGGTGCTAAATCAATAACTGTATTACACGATTTTTTAAATGAAATGATATACACTAAACCTGATGACTTCATCTCTAAACTAACCGATTACATTGATATAAACGAAACAATAATAGAAAAAAAGAAATTAAATAAAATCAAAAAGGTATTGAAATTGATACTTGAAAATAGAAAACAATTTGATATTAATTTTGAAATAATGCAGTTGTGTAATGTTGATATATCAGATAACAATAAAGTCCTAACATTAAATTTAATACGTGAAGATATTAAGCTACCAAACCTAAATTCATTTAGGACGTTCTTTTTACGTTATCCGAATTTTCTTGATTTCAACTCAACTGATATGTGGTACAAAAAGAATTTTTCAAGCTTAATTAGAGGATGATGAATGGATAAATTTAGATATGATATAATGTTTCAAACAAAAATTATATCATCTATGTTTGTTGATAATGTATTTTTTTTAATGAGTATTGATTCATTGAAAACAGAATACTTCACAAGTGAAGGTTTGAGATGGATATTTTTAACAATTAAAAAATATTATGGTGAATATAAAAAACTACCAACGATGTTGGTATTATCAACCGAACTTAAAAAATTAGAAAATGAATCTCTTAGGGTATTAATTGCTGAAACATTACCTAAGATAGTAACATATTTGACAGCAAGTGATTTGAATTACATTAAAGATGAGACCAAATTCTTTTGTAAAGAACAAGCAGTTAAAATGGCATTTCTTGATGGTTCAAAAGAAATAACAAACGCAAGTACGTTCCTTGATTTTGATAAAATAAAACGTAACCTTGATAGTGCATTTATGACCGGAGAAGACACATCCGGCGGCTATGAGTATAAGACTGATGTATCTGATAGATATACTGAGGCACAAAGACGTAAGCCGATAGCGACCGGTTTTGAGCCCATAGACAAGTATTGCTTATCAGGTGGGTTAGGTCCTGGTGAGGTCGGTGTAATATTAGCTGGTTCTGGTATTGGTAAATCTTGGTTACTAACATTGATTGGACTTCACGCAGTTAAATTAGGTAAAACGGTATTACATTATACATTTGAATTAGATGAAACCTACACATCAAAACGTTATGATGTTTGTCTATTAAGAATGGATAAAAATGTTATCGAGGAGAACATTGATTTACTTGAACAAGAAACAAAAAATCTAAAAGGTAAATTATTCATCAAACACTTTCCTGCCCGTAGTATAACATTAACTGGATTAAAAGCAAACATTGAGAAAAATGTTATGTTAGGCATTAAACCTGATATAATAATACTTGACTATGCTGATTTAATAAATACTGGTTCATATTCAAAAGAGAAACGTTCAGCATTAGAAGATTTATACATTGATGTTAGAGCAATGGCTGATGAGTTAAGAATACCAATCTGGACTGCATCACAATCTAATAGAGAAGGATATAAATCTGATGTTGCAAAAGGTGAGAACGTATCTGAAAGTTTTGGTAAATTATTCACATCCGATTTTGTTATGTCATTCAATAGAGGTGAAAAAGATAAATTAAATAAGAGTGGTAAATTACATATCATTAAAACTAGATTTGGAACCGATGGTAATACATTTGTTTGTGATGTTGATTTAGACATCGGTCAAATTGATGTATATGATAAAAATTCAGAACGAGGACAAGAGATTAGTTTATCATTGGGTGATATGGACTTAAATAATTTAAAAACTGACTTCAATAATTTTAAAAATTCATCTATGCGAGTTAAACAAAAAATCGGTGCTGGTGAATTTTAATAATGTAAATTATGTAATTATATCAATAAAATAAATGTAATTTTATTAAAATAAAAATGCAGAAAAATATTTTATTGGTATAATTACTATTACACTAAAAATACATTTTATATAAAACAATAATAAATATAACGGAGAATAACCGATGACTGAATCAAGTATAGATAATAATGTAACATCATTATCAATATTATCTGATGTTACAGTGCATATGAAATATGCTAAATACATTGAAGAATTACAAAGAAGAGAAACATACGAAGAGATATGTGATAGAAATATGGATATGCACATCAAGAAATATCCACAATTAGAAGATGAAATAAAATCAATATATACTAATTTTGTTAAAACTAAGAAAATATTACCTTCAATGAGAAGTATGCAATTTGCAGGTACTCCGATTGAAAGAAATCCAACTAGAATATATAATTGCTCATATTTACCGGTTGATAATTTACTTGCATTTAGTGAAGTTTTATTTTTATTATTGGGTGGTATCGGTGTTGGTTATAGTGTTCAGAATCACCACATTGAAAAATTACCAGAAATTAGAAAACCAAATCCGAAAAAATACAAGAGATTTTTAATTGGTGATAGTATTGAAGGATGGGCTGATAGTATTAAGGTATTAATGAAATCATATTTTAATGGTGGTTCAACAATTAATTTTGATTATGGTGATATTAGACCAAAGGGTGCGAGATTAATAACTGCTGGTGGTAAAGCGCCTGGACCGGATCCATTAAAAGAATGTCATTTAAAAGTCACTCATATATTAAATCAAAAAGAAGATGGTGAGCAATTAACATCATTAGAAGTGCATGATATTATGTGTCATTTAGCTGATGCTGTGTTAGCAGGTGGTATTAGAAGAGCAGCTATGATTAGTTTATTTGATGCTGATGATATTGATATGATTAGTTGTAAATCAGGTAACTGGTGGGAATTAAATCCTCAGAGAGGTAGAGCAAATAATAGTGCTGTATTATTAAGAAACAAAATTACACAATCATTCTTTAATGATTTATGGAAAAGAATTGAAAATAGTAAAGCCGGTGAGCCAGGTATATTTTTTACTAATGATAAAGATTGGGGGGTTAATCCTTGTGTTGAGGTATCCTTACGAGCATTTCAGTTCTGTAACCTTTGTGAGGTAAATGTTAGTGATATTATATCACAAGAAGATTTAAACGATAGAGTTAAAGCTGCTTCATTTATCGGAACATTACAAGCAGGTTATACTGATTTTCACTATTTAAGACCAATATGGAAAAAGACAACCGAAAAAGAAGCATTAATTGGTGTTGGGCTTACAGGTATTGGTAGTGGTGCATATACTAAATATGATTTAACTGAAGCCGGTGATATTGTTAAAATTGAAAATGAGAGAGTTGCAAATTTAATTAATACTAATAAAGCAGCTAGATGTAATGTAATTAAACCTGCAGGAACATCATCACTTGTTTTGGGAACCGCATCTGGTGTCCATGCTTGGCATAATGATTATTATATTCGTAGAATTAGAGTAAATAAAAATGAAGCTATTTATACTTATTTATCTATTTATCATCCTGGGTTAATTAAAGATGAATATTTCGCACCTCATAAAACAGCGGTGATTGAAATTCCAGTTAAATCACCTGATAACGCAATATATAGAACCGAGACTCCGATTGAAACATTAGAAAGAGTAAAACACTTTCATACAAATTGGATTAAACCTGGTCATAGAAAAGGTCAAAATACAAATAATGTATCTGCAACTATTTCAATCAAAGATGATGAGTGGGGAATTGTTGGTGAATGGATGTGGAAAAATAGAAATAGTTATACTGGTATAAGTGTTTTACCTTATGATGGTGGTAGTTATATTCAAGCACCATTTGAAGATATTACAAAAGAAGAGTATGATGAAATGGTAAAAACACTGCACTCAATTGATTTAACTAAGGTGGTTGAATTAGCTGATGAAACTGATTTATCTGGTGAGTTAGCGTGTGGCGCAGATGGATGTATTATTGTTTAATCTATTATAATTTTAATAAATAAAATTTGGAAATGTAATAATTATTACTTATATTTGTAAGTAGTAAAAGTTACATTTTCAAATTTAATTTGGTTATATATATGACAAGAATAAACACAATACCACCTCAACAATTAATGGACCAACATTTAATGGCTGAGTTTAGAGAGATAAGACATATTGGTGGATCATTACAACGCTCATTAAAAAATAATAATTTAAA
>JBEICW010000106.1:0-8560 GCA_040383785.1 Ignavibacteria bacterium
CAAAATTTTCTTTAATAAAAAAAGACTTCTAATAATTTTTAAGAAGTCTTTTTTATATCCATTTTTTGTTAACCAATAACTTACTTTAATTGATGTTTAAATGAGTCTTCTAATTTCTCATATTGAAATTTAAAACCTGATTCTATTAGATTTTTCGGATAAACTTTTACTCCATCTAATACTACACTCGCTGCCTCACCCAACATTATTTGTAAAATAAATGCTGGTACTCTGAATATAGATGGTTTACCCATAACTTTACCTAATGTTTTAGCAAATGTATTCATATCTACTGGATTAGGTGCAGTTGCATTAAATATACCATTTAACTCTTTATCTAAAACAAACAAAAATGTAGCAACTAAATCATCTATATCAATCCATGACATATATTGGTGTCCATTTCCAATCGGACCTCCAGCAAAAAACTTAAATGGCATTATCATTTTTTCTAATGCACCTGAATTTTTATCTAATACTACACCAATTCTAATAATTGTATTTTTTGTTTTGCTTTTTTTAGCTTCATCTTCCCAAACCATACACACATCAGACAAAAATCCAGTACCTTTACTTGAATTTTCGTCAATCTTTTCGTCTTTTCTATTTCCATAATAACCAGTAGCCGATGCTGAAATAAAGTGTTTTGGAGGATTTTTAGATAGATTAATACCTTCAGCCAAATGAGCTGTAGTATCTTTACGACTATAATATATCAAATCTTTAGTTTTTACAGTCCATCTTCCACTAGCAACGGAATGTCCCGCCAAATTTATAATAGCATATTTTCCTTCAAATAACTCAGCCATCTCAAATGATGTTATTGGGTATGGAATATAGTCTATCCCTTTGATTGTATATGATTTATTTTTTCGTGTTAAAACTAATACTTTATATCCATTATTTGACAAAAGTTTAGATAATTTTTGTCCAATTGCACCACTTCCACCTGCTATTATTACTTCTTTCATTCGATTATCTCAATATAATTATGTTATATATTTTATTTACTTATATATTACAATTTTAATCTAATAAACACCTAAAAAACAAAAACCGTTAATTTTTATGATTAACGGTTTATAAATTTGCAACTTAATAATATTTACTAATTAAATTTACTAAATAAGTTTTCAATTAATGATGGGAATAGACCCAAAATAATAACTGCGATAGTTGTAATATAAAGAGTAATTTTTGCAGTTCCATAATTTACTTCTAATTCAGTTTCATTTGGCTCTTTGAAATACATATTCATTACCAAACCAATATAAAAATACATAGAAACGATAGAAGAGAAAACTGCTACAATTGTTAGCCAAGTATAACCACCTTGAACCGCTGAATAGAATAATAAATATTTACCAAAAAATCCAGCAAATGGAGGAATGCCCGCTAATGAGAACATAAATATTGCCATCATTGCAGCAAGCATAGGTTGTCTTTTGCTTAATCCAACATAATCTTCGATTTCTAAGTTTTTATCTGTATTTCTTTCAATCACTGATAATACTATAAATGAACCAATTTGCATAAACATATAAGCAGTAGAATAGAATAAAATCCCATTCCAACCATTAACATTACCACCAACTATACCCATTAACATATAACCAGCGTGGGCAACAGATGAATAAGCTAACATTCTTTTTAAATTCTTTTGAGCTAATGCAGTAACATTACCTACTACCATAGTTAAAGCAGAAATAACAGCAATTACATCTCTTGATTTTCCAACCATTTCATTTAAGTTATCTGTCAAAATTTCAGTTGGAATTAACGCTTTAGAGATAATTACAAATGAAATAGCAGCAGCGGCTTTACCGGCAGTACTCATAAATGCAGTAATTACAGTTGGCGAACCTGAATAAACGTCAGGTGCCCATTGGTGAAACGGGAATGCTGCCATTTTGAATGACAAACCTACAATCATCAAACCAAAACCAATCAAATAATAAGTATGTTGGAATTGATTTGCACTAATCATCAATGAAATTGTATTTAAGTCCATAGAACCAGTAGAGCCATAAATCATAGCCATACCATAAACCAAAAATCCGGTTGAAAACGCACCTAATAAAAAGTATTTTACGCCAGCTTCAACTGATTGAGTATGAGTGCGGAAATAACCTGCAAGAATATAAAATGCTACTGACATAATCTCTATACCAACAAATAATGCCAATAAGTTTCCTGCATGAGAAATCATCATCATACCACTAATTGAATATAAAATTAAATTATACAATTCATTAGTTTCTAAATTTTCTCTATGAAAATAAGGTTTTGCAGCTAAAAATGTTAAGATACCAGCAATACAAAATACTATATCTAAATAAGCTGCATAAGAACCAAAAACAATCATACCTCTTGTTATAGAAGTAGTTTTATCTATGCTATTTAGTAATTCTGCAGGTAATGACAAAGTATATGCGGCTAATCCGCCAGTAACTAATAATGCAAAAATTGCAAAAATGAAACCTGTCTTTTTATTTTCTAAATTCACTGCATCTACTAATATCGCTAATACGCAAAACACAGCTATTGAGATAATCGGTGATGCTAATAATAATTCCAAACCCATTTAATGCCCGTGTCCTTATTTATTAATTAAATGATAAATTAATATTCAAATTTATTTTTTAAATAGAGAATTTTTTTAATACTTTTAAATCTTGCAAATAATTTTTTAACAATTTTGCAAACAAAAACAAAAATTATGGAACAATATTACCATTAAAACCATTAGTACCAGAATTTTGGTCTATAACTCTTGGTGCATTAGTTCCATTATTTACATTTTGTAAACTATCATTTGGTAAAGTAAAATGTTTTTTACCAAATTTAATAAGTTCTAATTTATTAATCAATGCTTTTGTAGAATTTTCAGAAACATTCAAGAAAGTAGCTGGATAAATACCTATCCAAACTATAAATATAGTAAGAGGAATCATCATTGCTAATTCATTTTTATTCAAATCTTTTAAATGGTGATTTGCTGGGTTATCGTTAGTACCAAACATTACTTTTTGGTACATAGTTAATAAATATACCGCTGCAAAAATTACACCTGTTGCACCCAAAATTGCAAATACATAACTATTCAAAAATGGTGATTTAAATGCACCAATCAAAGTTAAATATTCACCAACGAAACCATTTAGACCAGGCAAACCAACAGAAGCAAACATTGCTATTGCAAAAAATACTGCATATACAGGCATTATTTTAGCAATCCCACCAAAATCTGCCATTAATCTTGTATGTCGTCTTTCATATAACACACCAACACAGATGAATAACATACCAGTTGATAATCCGTGATTTACCATTTGAATAATTGCACCCTGAACACCTTCGGCTGTCATTGAGAAAATACCCAATACAACAAATCCTAAGTGGGATATAGATGAATATGCAACTAATTTTTTTACATCAACTTGTACCATCGCAACCAATGCACCGTAAATAATTCCTACAACTGCTAAGCCTGAAATTATACCAGCATAAGCAAATGATGCTTGAGGGAATAAATCTAAGTTAAATCTAATCAAACCATAAGTACCCATTTTAAGCAATACACCAGCTAATATAACTGACCCCGGAGTTGGTGCTTCAGTATGTGCATCTGCTAACCAAGTGTGAAATGGAAATACAGGAACTTTGATTAAAAACGACAAGGCAAATGCTAAAAACATCCATTTTTGAATTTCAAAAGGAATTTGACTTGATACATCTCTAAGTGTCAT
Organism: Ignavibacteria bacterium; assembly: GCA_040383785.1. Taxonomy (GTDB): domain Bacteria; phylum Bacteroidota; class Ignavibacteria; order Kapaibacteriales; family UBA2268; genus JBDNHS01. The sequence continues at coordinate 3,750 of JBEICW010000106.1, forward strand.
TAAGTTTGTTGTAAATCCTGATGGCATATTTAATAATTGAGTTCCACCATAATAACCCAACCAAACTATTGCTACTAACATAAACAAAGAACCTACCACTGTAAATAAAAAGAATTTTACAGATGCATAAATTCTATTTTTCCCACCCCATATACCAATAATAAAATACATTGGTATTAAAATCAATTCCCAGAATATGTAAAATAAAAATAAATCTAATGATGCAAATACTCCAGTCATTCCAAACTGTAATAAACCAATCATTATATAATATTCTTTTTCTTTTTTGTGTATTGATTCAAAGGAAGATAATAATGCAATTGGAGTTATAAAAGTAGTCAAAACTACCATCATCATAGACATTCCATCCAAACCAATTCTAAAACCAGCATCTAAACTTGAAATCCAAGGAATATCAATTACAAATTGAAAATTTTGATTATTATTATCAAAATTCATAAGTAATATTACAGAAACTGCAAATGTTACTAATGACAATCCAAATGTTAGATTTTTGATTAATTTAACGTTGTCCTTATTTATCATCAATGCAATAAGGGAACCAAGCAATGGTAAAAATAATGTCAAAAGTAATGCTGTCGTCATATTTATCTTAAATTATTGTTTATATTATTATGAATTAATATTATAAAGTTCAGAATTTTTAATTAATTTATTAGGAACAAAGAGATTTTTAATGGGTTATTAATTTTATATTATTTTTGTTATTATTTAAAAATTATATAACCCAATACCAAAACTATACCAAACATCATCATCAAAGCATAGTTTTGAACTATACCTGTTTGAAGACGTTTAATATTATCGCCAATATTAAAAATCATTCTAGCAGTTCCATTTACCAAACCATCTATAATTTTAATATCTGTTATTTTCCATAAAAAAGATTCTGAAGTTGCAAATAATGGGTCAACAAAAACTCTGTAATATACTTCGTCAAGATACCATTTATGAGTAAGTACTCTATATCCAGTTTTCATACTATTAACCATTTTTCGAGGTGTAGTCCAATTTTCATCAGAATAGAATTTTTTAGCAAGCAAAATAGCAACAATTGCTACTGCAGTAGAAAATGCCATTAAAATATATTCTATTGCATGAATGTGATGACCACCAGTATTGCCCAAAATTTGATTTGCATCTTTGAAGATTGGCTCTAAATAATGCTCTAATCCGTTAGGGAAGAAATGTCCACCAAGAGCATAAGGAACTCCAATAAATCCACCAATTGCTGATAAAACAGCTAAAACTATCAATGGAAAAGTCATTAATTTTGGAGACTCATGTGGGTGAACTTTATGATGATTAAATCTTTCTTTACCTTCAAAAGTTAAATATAATAATCTATACATATAAAATGCAGTACAAAATGCAGCTAATACTAAGAATATCCACAAAAATATTCCACCTCTAGAGAAAGTAAGCCACAAGATTTCATCTTTAGAGAAGAAACCACTGAAAAATGGAATACCTGAAATAGCTAAAGTGGCTATAAAGAAAGTTTTATATGTAGTAGGCATATGTGCTTTCAAACCACCCATTTTTTTGATATCTTGTTCGTGGTGCATACCGTGAATAACAGAACCAGCACCTAAGAATAGTAAACCTTTAAAGAATGCGTGAGTCATTACGTGGAAAATAGCTGCTGTAAATGCACCTACACCCAAAGCCGCAAACATAAAACCTAATTGACTAACTGTAGAATAAGCTAATACTTTTTTAATATCATTTTGAACTATACCAATTGTTGCTGCCAAAAAGGCTGTAGCCACACCTACGATTGCGATTACATTTAAAGTAGTTGGCGACATTGCGAACAACGCAGAATTTCTTGCAATTAAGAATATACCAGCAGTTACCATTGTAGCTGCGTGGATTAATGCAGATACTGATGTTGGACCTGCCATCGCATCTGGAAGCCAGCCAGCCAATGGAATTTGTGCTGATTTACCAGTTGCTCCCAAAAACATTAATAAAGTAATTGCTAATACAACTCCACTTCCTGTTAATGCACCAGTCTGAGACGTTGCAATATCAATTACTTCTTGATATTCTAATGTACCAAAAGTTACAAATATCAAAAACATTGCTATTAAGAAACCAAAGTCTCCTACTCTATTAACAATAAATGCTTTATTTGCAGCATGTCCAGTCCAAGTAATTCTATATCCTGGGAATTTTTGGTCATACCAAAAACCAATTAATAGATATGATGCCAATCCTACTCCTTCCCAACCAAGGAAAGTTAGTAAGAAATTACTTGATAAAACAAGATTTAACATCATAAATATAAATAAGTTCAAATAAGCAAAAAATCTAAAGAAACTCTTATCACCGTGCATATAACCAATTGAGTAAATATGGATAAGCGAGCCAATACCAGTAATTATCAATGTAAACAAAATTGATAATTGGTCAACTTGATAAGAAATATTAAGATTAAAATCACCAGCGGAAATCCATGTAAAAACTGGTACAATTACCGGTTTCTCCATTGGATTGCCAAGAATATTCAAAAATATAGTTACAGCTATTATAAAAGATGATAAAACTGTACCAGTAGCAATCATACCAATTACACTTTCTTTTTTGATTCTTGTACCTAACAATCCAAGTGTAATAAAGCCTATTAAAGGCAACAAAGGAACTATTTTAATTAATTCAAACATATTTTTTTTACTTTTAGATTTTTTAATCTGTTGTATATGACTTAAATTTTTTATATTTTGCAAAAAATGAACCTCAGTCTATTTTTTTCAAAATTCAAATTTTGCATTTGACTAAATTACAAAAGATTGTAACATTAAACAACTTTTAAGACTTAAAAAACAACTATTTTTTTAATTATATTCAATATTATTTATTTTTTTTACAATTTATGAACTTAAAATTAAAATTTCACTCAAAATCAGTCAATTTTAATATATTTTATCAATTTATTTATTTAATTAACAAAGTTAAAATCTAAACCCAAAAATGATTTTATTAATATCAAATTATTAATTTTTTATGTTTATATTTACAAAAAAGACTAGTTTTTAATTACAATTAACATTTTTTCTATTTTATCAAAAACTTTTTGTGGTAAAAGATTATTCATACATTCATGTGTATTGATTGGACAAATATTTTTGCCATGAATATGGCAGGGTTTACAACTTAATCCTTCTAATTCGATAAACGAAGAATTTTCCAATCTTGGTGCAAATCCAAACTTTGGTGAAGTCGGTCCATAAATTGTCAATACATTTGTATTTACAAGTTCAGCCAAATGAGTTGGGGCACTGTCGTTTGTAATTACCAGATTTGCACCTTTCATAATTGACTGCGTTTCAATTAAATTTTTTTTTCCAGTAAGATTTATAATACGATTAGAAAAAATTTCCTCATTTAATTTATCTTTGAGAAAATTCATCAATTCATTTGAAGTTTCAATATCATTTTTGCCCCCTGTAATCACAAAATTATAATTATTTTTTTTGTTTTTAATAATTAAATTAATCAATTCTGCATAATAATCAGTTCGCCATTTCTTTGTTGCCCAAACTGACCCTGGGGCTATACAAATGTAAGGTCTTTTTATTTTCAACAAATTATCAGCTAAATCAAAATCAACCTCATTTATACTTTTTATCTCATATGCTATAAAATCATCATCAAATGCTGCTAAAAGCGAAAAATCTCTATTAATTTCGTGAATTGATTTATCATATTTAACTAAATGATTATAAACAAATTTCAAACTTGCTTTATCAAAACCAATTTTGGTATTTGCTCGCAATAAACTAACCAGCAGACTTGTTCTAAACGACTTATGAGGAGATATAATGCAGTCAGGTTTGTGAGAATTTATAGTTTTTGCAATTTCAAAAGCAGAAAAGATAGACTTATGTTTTCCTTTTTTATCATAAAAAACAACTTCATTAATACATTTAGCATTTTTTACTAATTCACCCCAAGCAGGCAAAGTAACAAAGATAATTTTACAAGTTTTGCCGTTTTTAGCAAAAATATTTTTGATTTTTTGCGGCAAATACAAAGCCAAAGCAGTATCACCCAAAAAAGCAGTTTGGATCATAACAAAAGTGTGATAGTTTAATATGGAATTGCGAAGTTTAATTATTTTTTTGCTAATTAATATAAATTTATAGAATATGAAAGTTCACATTTGCAATTTAATAAATAAGTGTTGTATTATAATATCAATTTAATATTTAAGTTATTAGAATACATTAAATAATAATAAATTATACCATTTTTCATCTTTGTAAGACACTAATACCTATTTATATTCTTATTCCTGAAAAAATTAGGTTATTCGACTTAAATCCTTAATTTAACTATTAGTTTAGGACGCCTACGTAATTATCCTTGAAAAAAAAGGACAGGCAATTACTTGCTTGTCCTTTTAAAAATATAGTTGAATGTTAGCTATAAATTAATTCATATTTAACATTGCTTTTGCGTCATCAATTGTCTTTTTAACGTGACCTTGAGAGTCATCTAATAATGCTTTTTCGTCTGCATTAAGGTTTAATTCGATAATTTTTTCGATTCCGCCTTTACCCAATACAATCGGCACACCTAAACAAACATCGTTATAACCATATTCACCATCTAACATTACTGTACAAGGTAAAATTCTTTTTTGGTCTTTGATGATTGCTTCGCACATTTCTACAGCAGCAGTTCCTGGTGCATAGTAAGCCGAGCCAGTTTGTAAGTAATTTACGATTTCTATACCACCATTTTTTGCTCTTGTAACGATTGCATCTAATCTTTCTTGTGGG